>VBII01000272.1 GCA_005887735.1 Chloroflexota bacterium | reverse complement strand
AGGGCGACATCGACCTCGCCGCGCACGCGCGCTTTCTGCTGGCGGTGCACGCCCTCATTCCGACGATCAAAGGCGGCGAGGATTTTTTCTTCGAGCACCAGGCGCACGCGCAGGACATCCATCGCGTTCGCGCGCTTTACGGCGGGGCGTTCCACGGTGGCATGACGGCAGCCGGCGATGACCCGATTGGGGAGGTGGAGGTTCGCGCGGACCTTGGGCCGAGCACCGTCACCGAAGAGCCGGTCGCCGGCGGACGCTACAAGATCAGGGTCGAAACCAGATCGGGCGGGCTGTGGGCCTCGTCGTCGGACCCGCGGCCGGGCGGCCAGGAGTTCGCGTTGGGGGCCGGCACCGACCCGCCGGACTGGACCCGCGACGCCGTGATCTACCAGTTGATGGTCGACCGCTTCGCGCGCTCAGGTGGCGCGCTGCCCGCTCCGGGATCGGCGACGGCGCTCTATGGCGGGACGCTCGACGGCGTTCGCGATCACCTCGACCACATCGCAAGCTTCGGCTGCAACGTGCTCTGGCTCACCCCGGTGCACCAGACCCCGTCCCACCACGGCTACGACCACGAGGATTTCTTCAAGGTCGAGCCACGCTACGGGGGCGACGTTGCGCTGAAGCGGCTCATCAGCAGCGCCCACGCCAGAGAGATGCGCGTGCTGCTCGACTTCGTGCCCAACCACACGGGCCGAGGCCACCAACTCTTTCGCGAGGCGATCGCGAACGGCGGTGAGGCCGCGGACTTCTATCGGTTCTGGCAGTGGCCGCATTACTACCGATGCTTCGCCGACGTGATCTCGCTGCCCCAGTTGGACACGAGCAACCGCCGCGTCCAGCGGTACCTCGTCGAAGCAGCTCAGCACTGGATGACCGAATACGGGGCGGATGGGGTCCGCTGCGACCACGTCGCCGGGGTGGACCCTGCCTTCTGGATCGAGCTGCGCCGCGGCGTGCGCGCGGTCAAGCCCGATGCCCTGGTGCTCGGGGAGGCGACTGGACATTTCGACTGGCTCGCACGCTACGCCGGACGACTCGATGCGATCTTCGACTTCGACTTCGCCCACATGGCGCGGGAGACGTTCGCGCGTCGCCGGATGGGTCTCGTCGATTTCGCCGCGTGGATGGACGCGCACGACACCGCCCTCCCTGGCCTGGCGCTGGCCACGCTGCTCGACAACCACGACATGAACCGATTCCTGTGGATGGCAGGCGGAGACAAGCGGCGCCTGAAGCTCGCCGCGACGCTCCTCATGACGCTGCCCGGCATGCCTGTCATCTACTACGGCACCGAGGTGGGACTGACCCAGCGCCACGACGGGGTGACTGAAAACGCGGAGGCGCGCCTACCCATGCTGTGGGGCGCGGACCAGGACCGCGACCTGCTTGCGCATTTCCAGCGACTCGGGCGATTGCGAGCTGAGTCGCCGGCGCTGCGGCGAGGCTCGCGGCGAACCCTGTCGGTCGACGCCGACAGCCTCGTTTACGAGCGCGTGCTCGGCGACGAACGCGTGGTTGTCTCGCTTGACCTCAGGTCATCGAGCGGGTCGATCGTCGACGGTTCCGGTCGCGACCGCCTTGGCCAGGATGATGTACTCGGCGTGAGCCCAGACCAGCGGCCGGGCTGAGCCCGTCGGCAGGCCCGAACCCTCCCACACCTGCTCACCGAGGAGATGATCCGAACCGGCCAGCGACTGCAGCTGCAACAGGTAGGGCGTGGCGCGGCCGCCCGCCAGCACCGTGTACACCCCGCGCTCGGCAGTGAGGAGCGGCCACACGTGGCCCTGGCCCGGCGGGGAGGATCCGCTGTTCTTTTCCCCGTAGCCGTCGTGCGGATAGCGGTACCACATCGTGCCTCCGGAGGATTGCTGGTCGACCACGGTCAGAGTCGCCGCGATGCGCGGATCGTTCGGCTGCCGCACGCCGAGCCTCACCAGCTCGAGGAAGGTCGGATCGACGATCTGCCGCTGGTCCCACACGCCCCCGCCGTTGGCGATGTTGATCGGCTCGGCGGTATCGGGTTTGCCGTCGGGTGAGAGGCGTAGGTAGTAGCCGGGGCCGAAAGATCCCGTGCGCGTGAACGTCCACGACTCCATCGACCGCTCCCATTCCGTGACGACGTCCTGAATTGGGACGGCGTGATCGACAACCTGGTTCGTGGCGATCTCCCAGCGCTCGACCGCACGCAGCGCAGCGATCTCCGCGGCAATGGTCGCGGGCGAGTACCCGCTTGCCTCCTCCCAGCGCTCTTGCTGCGTAGCCGGCCCCTTGCTCAACAAATAAGACGCAGCCTTTTCGATGTCAGGCCCGGAAGCCTTCCCGGCAAGACGCACCGCGAGCAGGATCGCGTCCGCGGTCTCATCCAGCTGCTGGCCGGTCCACACCGGCGTGCCGTTCAGGTCTGTGTTCTGCGGCATGCTGCCATCGGACCTCTGCTCCTTGCCCATGAAACGAAGCACGTCGTAAGCGGTTGCCGCGTCGCCGGCGGCAAGCAGCCCGCCGGCGGCGTGATAGAGGTCGCGCGGCCACACCTTGCGGTACCCGACGTCACCGTCATCGTCAGACGCGGTGTCGCCCCAGGGCCGAGCGAGCGAGGCGACGATCGCGCCGGGGTGCAGCTTGTCCTCGGCCATCTTGATCACCTCGGCGCTGTAGAAGAAGAGCGACGCGTCGCCGGCCGGCGCGCTCAGCTGCGCCGTGTACTTGCGCCAGCCCGACCGGTACGCATCGAAGACGTCCTGCGCGCCCGCCTTCTCCGTCGCGTTCAGCGCGCCGTCGGCCTCCGCGCGGCTCGCGCCAAACGCCAGCTGAGTGACCCAGGACCCGCCCCCGCTGTTGAGCTTCCAGGCAAGCGTCACGCGGCCAGGCCCGGCCTGCCGGAAACGGCTCGTCAGCGCATCGTGGTGGAGCTGGTCGTAACCGTCGCCGTGGCCCAGGTAGCCCGCGGTGCGCTGGTCGTTCGTCGTGTCGCCGCCGACCGCAAGCCACAGGCCGTGCTTGTTGACGTATCCGCGCGAGCCGTCGAAGAAAGCGGTCTGCGCCGCACCCGAGCCACCGAGGTGCGGCACGAGGTAGCCGTAAACCTGCAGGTTCGACGCGTGGCCGATGAGGTGTCCCCGGACCACGACAACCGGCCGGTCTGGGTCGGTCGCGACCTCGGCGACCAGGCTGAACTGATGCACCGGGTCGTCGACCCGCAGCTCGTAGGTGAGCGCGCGATCGTCCGTAACGCGCGCGCTCGCCACGCCCTGGGTCGCGGCGTCGAAGAAGAAGCTCGATCCGTCGGTGACCAGGAAGCCGAACTGCCGCAGGTTGTCCGCGTCGACGGTCGGATAGAGAAGGTCGGCCAGCGTTCCGTGCGCGGCTGTGAACCACACGTTCGACTGGCGGGTGGCGGAGGTCCCGACCGCATCTTTGTCGCCGGTGGTCCAGTGATCGGCGCCGACGTTGGCGAGCAGTGCGACGTCCGCCGTCCACGCGCCGGACTGACGGAAGACGACGATCGCAACGATGGCCAGCGCGGCGACGAGCGCGCCCGCGACGACGACGAGCCGGTGGGTTCGGATCAGCCCTTGACGCCGCCCACGGTCAATCCGGTTCGGAAGTACCGCTGCAGCCCGAGGAAGAGCGCCATCACCGGAACCGAGACGATGAGCGAGGCGGCCGCAAAGTAACCCCACGGCACCCTGTAGTCGTTCTGCAGACCCCAAAGGCCGACGGGGACGGTGTACGTGTTCTCGTCCAGCAGCAGCACCGAGGCCATCACCCACTCGTTCCAGGCCGTGAGAAACATCAGCAGCGCCGTCACTGCAAGGGCAGGTAGGGAAAGCGGAAGGATGATGCGCCAGAACGCCTGGGTCACCGTGCACCCGTCGATGAGCGCGGCTTCATCGAGCTCACGAGGGATGGTGTCGAAGTAGCCCTTCAAGTTCCAGGTGCAGAAGACCAGCGCAATCGACATGTACGCGAGGACGAGCCCGAAGGGCGAGCCGTAAAGGCCAACCGTCTTCAGGATCAGGTAGATCGGGATCAGCGCGAGCACCGACGGAAAGGCCTGGATGGCAAGCAGCAGGATCAGGGTCATCTGCTTGCCGGCAAAGCGAAAGCGCGACAACGCGTACGCCCCGGTCGCCGAGCCGACGAGGCCGGCCAGCATCGTGCCCACCGACACCCCCACGCTGTTGCGGAGCCAGAGAGGGAACGGAATTTTCGTCCAGATGTAGATGAAGTTGTCCAACGTCGGATGGTCCGGCCACAGGCTCAGCGTGAGCGAGTAGAGCGACTGCCCCGGACGGAACGCCGCCTGCACCACGAAAAAAGCCGGGAACAGGGCGAAGATCACCATCGCGGACAGGAAGGCATACAGGAGAGCCGGCACCCCGAAGCGCGCGAGAATCCTCACCGAGCCTCCTCGCGCACGAGTCCGCTGAACCGCAGGCTGCCGAGCGTGACACCGAAGAGCATCGCGAAGATCACGACCGCGAACGCTGCGATGTAGCCGAAGTTGAAGAGCTGGAAGGCTTCGCGGAACGCATAGACCATCACGAATTCGGTAGCTCGAGGCTTTGCGGCGCTCACAAACGGTCCGCCTGTGGTGATGAGGTAGGCCGTGTTGAGGGTGTTGAAGGTCAGGATCGCGCTGAGCACGGTTGCCGGAAGGATTGCCGGGCGCAGCAGGGGGAGCGTGATGCGCCAGAACTTGCGCCAAGCCCCGGCGCCATCGACCGCGGCGGCTTCATACAGTTCGCTGGGGATGCTTTGCAGCGCACCGAGGATGACCACCATGAAGAACGGGTAGGACATCCACAGGTTCGCGAGCACGATCGACGCGAACGCCCAGTTTGGGTCTGTCAGCCACGGAAGGCCTGCTTGCGGCCCGGCAACGAGCCTGTACAGCTGGTTCAGCGTCCCGAACTCGCCGTTGAAGAAGAACTTCCAGACGAGCGCCGTGATGTAGCTGGGCACTGCCCACGGCACGATCAGCGCCACCCGCCAGAACGCCTTGAAGCGAACCGCGGGATGGTTCAGCGCCAGAGCCGTCAGCATCCCGAGCCCCAGGAACAACGGAATGCAGATGGCGACGAAGAGGAACGTCCTGCCGAGCACGATGAAAAAGTCGGCGTCGAAAGTCTTGAGCAGGTTCTGGTAGTTGGTCAGGCCGACGAACGTGTAGTGGCGAAAGTGATAGAGGTTCTGGTTCGTCGCCGAGATGAAGACGGTGTAGAGAATCGGGTAAAAGCTGATCAGGCCGACGCCGATGATCATCGGCGTGAGATACGCCAGCGTTGTTCCCGCGCGTACGCGATACATCGATCAGCGGAGAGGGGAGGGCGGCAGAGATTGCCGCCCCCGCATTTCGACCACTTACCTACTTGAGCTGAGCGACGTTCTTCTCCGCGGCGGACTGTGCGTCACGTAACGCATCGTCCACCGACTGCTTACCGGTCCAGACGGCTTCGAGCGCCTTCGCGACCGGGTCCCACAGCGCGGACATGAAAGGTGTGTTGGGAAGCGGCACGCCGTTCTTCACCTGCGCGCCAAACCCGGCGATGTCTGGGATCGCCTGTACCTTCGGGTCGGCGAGCGCCAGCTTGTTGGCCGGGATCTCACGGGTCGTGAGGACCATGTTCGTCTGGTTCGCCTGGTTGGAGAAGAACTTCATGACATCGGCCGCGAGCGCGGGGTTCGTCGAGTACGCGCCCAGCATCAGGGTCTTCACTCCGACAAACGGCGACGCGGCTTTTCCGGAAGCCTGGACCGTCGGCAGGGTGGCGTACCCGTAATCCACCCCGG
>VBII01000271.1 GCA_005887735.1 Chloroflexota bacterium | reverse complement strand
GGTCCGCGGAAGCTTGAAATGGTCGAGCCCCACGGGCTGCTTGTGGTTCGGCACCGGTCCGGGCGAGACCAGCGTCTCGATTCCCTGCTTCGCCAGGTGGCCGGCGAGCTCGTCCCGCCGCTCGGCTTCGATGACGTAGTTCTGGTAGATGTCGAAGAAGGGACCGCCGTACGGCCCGGGCGGACGCGCGACGGCTCCGACATCGGCGAGCTCTTCGTCGTAGATCGCGGCCAGCCGCCGCCGCTCGTTGATCCACTGCGGGACCTTGCGCAGCTTCAGGTCGAGGACGGCCGCCTGCAGGTTGTCGAGCCGGCAGTTCCAGCCCCAGCCCGAAAACCCGGTCTTCGAGACGCGACCGTGGTCGCGGAGCTCGCGCAGCCGCTGCGCGAGCTGCGAGTCGCTAGTCACCACAGCGCCGGCATCGCCGAACGCGCCGAGGAGCTTGGCCGGGTAGAAGCTGAACGCGCCGGCCACGCCCCACGCGCCTCCGCGCACGCCCAGATACGCCGCGCCCAGCGCCTGCGCGGTGTCCTCGATCACAGGCAGGTTGTGCGCCCGGGCGATCTCCATCAGGCGGTCCATCTGCACCAGGCGGCCGTTCAGGTACACGGGCATGAGGGCCTTGGTCCGCGGCGTGATCGCCGCTTCGACCAGGTCAACGTTCATGTTGTGGTCGGCGCCGACGTCGACCAGCACCGGAGTCGCACCGACGTGGTGGATGACCGCCATCGTGGCCATGAAGGTGTGCGAGACCGTGATCACCTCGTCCCCGGGTCCGATGCCGAGCGCCTCCAGCAGAAGACGCATGCCGTCCGTGCAGTTGCTGACCCCGATGGCGTCGGACGTGCCTACGAACGCAGCGAGGTTGTGCTCGAAATCCTCCATCTGGTGGCGCATGATCAGGTCGCCCTTCGACAGCACGTCGCGCATCGTGTCCATGACCTCGGCCTCGATACGCTGAAACTCTTTGCCCGGTTCCCAGAATCTAACCGACACGTCTGTAGCTCCTCGCGATGATCTGCTGGATGGTTTTCAAGACTGACTCCTCGTCGAGCCCGTGCAGCGACTTCAGGTAATTCTGGTCGCCTACGGTTTTGTTGAATTCCGGCCGGAGGCCGATCCGTTTCAGCGGCGCATGTCCAGGCGGGAGCTCGGCCATCACCTCGGCCACCGCGCCGCCCAGACCACCCTCGACGCTGTGCTCCTCGAGCGTGAAGACGTGAGCGGTCTCGGTCGCGGCCCTGGCCACCGCCTCCTTGTCGATGGGTTTCACCGTATGCATGCTCACCAGGCGAACACCCACGTCCTGCGCCACCAGCGTGCGAGCCACTTTGTCCGCCGTGGCGAGCATGCCGCCCGAAGCGATGAGCGTCAGGTCGGTGCCTTCGCCCAGGGTGATCGCGCGGCCCAGCTCGAAATTCGGTTCCTTCTCGTGCACGACAGGTTCGCCCGCCTTGCCCAGCCGCAGGTAGGCGGGACCATCGAGCTCGACCACAGCTCGCGTGGCCAGGCGCGCCTCGACCGGGTCGCCGGGGGCGACCACCACCATGTTCGGCAGGGCCCGCATGATCGCGACGTCCTCTGACGCGTGATGCGTCACGCCCAGGTTTCCGTACGCGACGCCCCCGCCCACTGATACGACCTTGACGTTGGCGCGGTGGTAGCAGACGTCGTTGCGGATCTGCTCGAGGCAACGCAGCGTGGCGAAGTTGCCAATCGAGTAGGTGAACACGATCTTGCCGGTGAGCGCCATGCCGGCGGCGAGGCCGATCATGTTCTGCTCCGAGACGCCCGCGTTGACGAACTGGTCAGGGTGCTTTTGGGAGAACTCCTCGATCACCGAGAAGCCCAGGTCGCCGACGATGAGGCAGACGCGCGGATCGCTGTCGGCCAGCTCGTTGAGCGCCTGGATGAACGCCGTCCTCATGAAGCTTCGACCTCCGCCAGCGCCGTGACCAGCTCCTCGGGGGTCGGCGCGCGGTAGTGCCACAGCACCTTGCCCTCCATCCAGCTCACGCCCTTGCCCTTGATCGTGTGCGCGATGATCGCGGTCGGCCGGCCTTTCTCGAACGGCACGAGTTCGAACGCCTTGCTCAACGCAGCCACATCGTGACCGTCCACCTCGCGCGTCGACCATCCGAAGGCCCGGAACTTGTCAGCGAACGGCTCCAGGCGGAGCGTCTTGTCGACCGCGTCCAGGCTCTGGATCTTGTTGTAGTCGATGACGATGACCAGGTTGTCTAGCTGGTGATGGCCGGCGAAGAGGATCGCCTCCCAGTTGGAGCCCTCATCGCACTCGCCGTCGCTCATCACCACGAAAACCCGCCACTTTGCGCCGGCGCGCTTGCCCGCGAGCGCCATGCCTGCGCCCACCGGCAGCCCGTGGCCAAGCGATCCGCTCGAGAACTCGATGCCTGGAACTCCGACGTGCGTGACATGGCCGTACATCTGGCTTCCGTTTCGCGCGTAACCCTCGAGGCGGTCCGCGGGCATGAACCCGGCCTCCGCCACGGCCGCGTAGGTGATGGCGGCGGCGTGTCCCTTGGACATGATCAGCCGGTCGCGGTCGGGCCAGTCGGGGCGGAGCGGATCGACGCGCAGGATGCGTCCGTACAGCACTGCCAGGATGTCAGCGACCGAAAGGCACGACCCGATATGAGAGGTCTTGGCCTGGCTGATCATCCTCAGCGAGTGGGAGCGCAGCTTTCGCGCGGCGCTGCGCAGCTCGTCGTCTGTGGCCCGGCTGTTCAAGCCTACGGAATGCTAACAAAAGCGATGTAGGGGTCGAACTCGAGCCGTTCCAGGCGCAGCTTGTCGATGCCGAGGGTGTCGAGCAGCGCGAGCGTTTCGCCAGGCCACACGGGGTTGTCGAGCTCGTCGAAGGCGAGGATGGCGCCTCTTGTCATGCGTGGGACGAATGCATCGATGGCGGCCTTGGTCGGCTCATAGAGGTCGAAGTCGAGGAACAGGAGGCTGACCACGAGGTGCGGGTGGCTCTCCATGAAGTCCGGAATCGTTTCCGTTGCGTCCCCTCGGACCAGCTCGACCTTGGGGATGTGGCCGAGAAAACGATCTTTGTCGTAGAGCTCGATCAGCCGCTCCAGCTCCTCGTAGGAGTCGGCGCGGAGCTCGCCGCGCTGGGCCCAGCCATGCCCCGCGCGGTCGTGGAGCGAGATGGCGGGGAAGCCTTCGAAGGTGTCGAATCCGTAAATGCGTCGGGTCAGGTTGTTCGGTTCCATGACCGCGCTCAGCTTGGCCCATGTCATCAAGCCGAAACCACGGTTGACGCCGCACTCGACGATCGAGCCTTTGACCGGGATGACCCTCTTGAACAGCTCATACAGCGCGATCAGGCGCGTGAGGTGCTGGCGGCGCATGTACTTCGGGAAGTTCTCGATACGCACCTCGACCGGGTCCGAGGAGGCCTCGAAGACCTTCTCGATCTCCTTGCCCACCATTCGCTCCTGGGCGGAGCGAAACGACTTCACGTGCGCGTTGCTACGGGACATCGGCGATCCGGCCTCCCTCGCGACGCCGCTCGATGCGCGGCTCTTCCGGGCGGCGGGGCGGGTGGTCGCTCGCCGCCGTCTTCAGCGCGCGCACCAGCTCGTCGGTGCGACCGTCTGTGGCCAGGTCCTCGAGGCGGGTGACGGTCCAATCGAGGTCCTCGGGGCTGAATGTGTTCGGAGAAACCACCTCCATGATCGCGGGGTGGTCGGTCGGCCGCGATCCCTCGTCCGGCCCCAGCAGCTCCTCGTGCAGTCGCTCGCCCGGGCGCAGTCCCGTGTAGACGATCTCGATGTCCTCGCCTGGGCGCAGGCCCCGCGCGCGCACCAGCGCCTCGGCCAGGCTGACGATCTTCATCGGCTCGCCCATGTCGAGCATGTAGACGTGCCCGGGCTTGGCCACGTTCAGCGTCGTGATCACGAGCGACACCGCTTCGCGGATGGTCATCATGTAGCGCGTCATCTCGTGGTGGGTGATGGTCACCGGGCCGCCCAGCTCGATCTGCCGCTCGAACAGGGGAACCACGCTGCCGCGGCTGCCGACCACGTTGCCGAACCGCACAGCACAGGAATCCATGCTGCCCTCGCGGCCCAGGATCATCTGTTCGCACAGGCGCTTGGTGCAGCCCATAACGGAATAACGCGCAACTGCCTTGTCCGTGGAGATCAATACGAACTTCTTGACGCCGGCCGCCTCGGCGCACCGGATCGTGTTGTACGTCCCGATCACGTTCGTGAGCACCGCCTGCGCGGGGTGGGCCTCCAGCATCGGGACGTGCTTGTAGGCCGCGGCGTGGAAGACGATGTCGGGCCGTTCTTCGGCCATCAGCTGCAGCATCGGTTCGCGGTCCGTGATCGAGATGAGCGCCTCGCGGATGTCGATCGACATGCCCATCCGGAGCTCCTCTGCGATGTCGAACAGGCCGCTTTCGTTGTTGTCCAGCAGGACCAGCCTTTGAGGGCCGAGTCCGGACAGCAGGCGGCTCAGCTCGGAACCGATCGAGCCTGCGGCGCCGGTCACCAGCACGGTCTTGCCAGCAACCTGCTCGCGCGCCTGCTCGACCTCGAGCTCGCGATGCGTTCGCCCGACCAGGTCGTCCGCGGACAGCTGGCGCAGCCTGGTGCCGCCGTGGCGCCGGATCCAGTGGTCGGCCCCCGGGACGATGAAGAGCGGAAGTCCCGCTTGCAGGCAGACGTTGAACATCACCTTGTCGCGTGGCTGCGAGTCGCGGTCGAGCACGAACGCCACGCCGTCGGCTCCGCTCGACTTCAGCAGCTGGGCCAGGTCGTCGGAATGGCCGATGACCGGCACGCCGAGCACGGTGTGGTTCTGCTGAAGCGGATCGAGGCTCACGATGGCGACGGCCTGCCACTCGGGCCCGGGCGACTGGACCAGCTCCTTGACCGCGGGATGGGAGGCTGACGAGGCGACGATCAAAAGCCTGCTGCCGGTGGCCGGGGAACGCGACAGGAGACGGGGGAGGAGGCGGAAGATTCCTATTCCCATCAGGGCCGCCGGCGCCGCGAGGAGCGGGACTCCGACGCGGAAAACCCTGAAGTCGGCGGGCAGCGCCCAGTTGGCGAGGGTGATCAAGAGCGACGCCTCGATCACGGCAAGGCCGGTCGCGATGGCGTCGTGGATGCCGGCCACGTTCCAGATCCGGCGATACAGGCCGAACCGCGCCTCGGCCGCCCCCAGGGCGAGCACGACGAAGACGACCGAAAGCAGGAGGAGCTTGCGCGACTGCGGGCTGGTGATGATGCGCCCGCCGTAGTTCAGCTGCTGGAAGGCTTCCAGCATCACCCAGAAGATCGCAACCTCGATCGCGAAACCCGGTCCGTAGCGAATCAAGGCGCGGGTTCTGCGGGCCAACCAGGAGGGCATCGAGTAAGAGTGTCGCAAATAGGCCCCCGGGGCGACCCGCCCTTGCCTACGCGGCCGCGGCGGCCGCCGGCTGCTCCGCCGGCCGCCGGAGGTGGTGCACGCCGAGCCTGAAGGCGACGATGCCGAAGATCCACAGCCCGCGTTCGCTCGGGATGTCGCCGCTGATGTTGGCCACGGTGAAGAAGACGGCCACGTACATGACGGTGGCCGCGATAGGAGCGGAGGCCGTCTGCATCCCTCTCCAGAAAAGGGCCGCCCAGCCCGCAAAGAGGGGGCCCATGACCAGCACCAGGCCGATGATGCCCGTCTCTGAGGCGAGCTCGAGCAGCACGTTGTGCGGGTACTCGTAGACGTGGCCTGCCTGAATCGAGTCTGGTATGGCGCCCGCGAGGGATCCGAGACCGGTCCCAAAGGCCGGGTTCGACGCGATCGCCGGGGCTGGCCTCGAGGCTGATGAGGCGGTCGGTCACGCAGTTGCAGCTCGTGGATGCGGAACCGCGAACAATGCCGGTCGAGGTGAGGTGGAATCCGAGGTCGCCCGCGTAGGTGATGGCGATGTAGCCGATCAGAAGCAGAACCAGGGCCAGCGGGAGCAGCACGTAGCGATCCGACAACGCAGATCGCAGGCGACGTCGCGCGGCCGTGCGAAATCGGGATGCGCCCCAGAAGGCCGCCGAGACCAGCATCGCAGCGATGGCGGCGGCGACCGCCTGCCGCGATCCCGCGAGGCCGATGCCGAATACACCGAGCACGCCGAGGATGGCGGACGCTTTGAACCGCTGCACAGGCCACGGCTGGATGGCCAGCACGGTCCCCAGCGCGATCAGGTCTCCCTGCCATGAGTACCGCTGCGCGCCGAGGAACCGTTCGCCCAGCAGGACCACTGTCAGGGCGGCCACACCGGCGCCGATCGCGATCTGCATGATCGCCGTGGGCCACGCAGCCTCAGCGCGGTCGATCATGAGCGCGACCGCCGCCGCCATCGGCAGCACGATCAAAACGAAGTAAGCGGTCTTCGAAGTTGCGTACGCGAGCTGGTCCGGCTGGAGGTGGAGCAGGTATCTCGTGCGCAGCCAGGAAATGGCCATCCAGGCGGCGGCGAGGCTCACGTACGCGATGAGCACCCGGTCCACGCGCCGGCCGCGGAGGGTGACGATCGCTGCTCCGACGTATCCGACGGCGATCAAAGCCGAGAGACCCACGCGCTGGGGTGAGCCGGCCAGAACTGCCAGGGGCAGAGCGGCAAGCATGACGACGCGAACCGGGTGCATCGGCCAGCTTCGAAGCCAGTGTCCCGCCGCGTCTATCCCGTGACGGCGCGTTGAAAATGAGCTCAATCGCCCAGAAATCCCCTAGCTAAAACGCCTCAGGAGGCGGAGGCCACCTCGATTCCCGTAGCGGACTTGCTGGGGGCGGTCACCCGCAAGCCGATCGCGTCGATCCCGAACTTGAAGGCGAGGATGCCGAAGACCCACAACCCGCGATCGCTGGGGATGTCGCCGCTGAAGTTGGACACCGTGAAGAAGACGGTCACGATCATCATCATGCCGGCGATGGGCGCAGACGCCCGCTGGATGCCCGCCCAAAGGAGAGACAGCCAGCCCCACACCAGTGGCCCGAACACGAGCAGGAAGCCGATCAGACCAGTTTCGGACGCGACCTCCAGCGGCACGTTGTGCGGGTACTGGTAGAAATTGCCCTCGCTCAGCGACATGGGGACGGAGCCCGCGAACGACCCGAGACCGGTGCCGAGGATGGGATCCTGCGCCAGCAGGCCGAGCCCCCGATACAACATCTTGTCGCGATCGCCGGGATTGCCTTCGAGGCTGATCAGACGGTCGGTGATGCAGTAGCAGTAGCTGGTGGGCGTCCAGTGATACGTGACCGCGATCGCGCCGCCGGTCAACACCAAAAGCAACAGGGGAAGAGCGACGTAACGGCTCGCCACGGCCCTGCGCAGAGCGTTGGGCTTGCCTCGCGTCTCGCGCACATACCTGGACAGGGACCAGTACGCGGCCGAAAGCAGCAGGGCCACGCCGAACGCCACCAGCGACTGCCGCGCCCCC
>VBII01000270.1 GCA_005887735.1 Chloroflexota bacterium | reverse complement strand
CACGGGGAGGAGGAGGTTGGTGAGCAGGAACGGCGCGAGGTGGTTGGTGGCGAAGACGGTCTCGATGCCGTCCACCGTTTCCGTTCGTTTCGGAACGGTCACGCCGACGTTGTTCACGAGCACGTCCAACCGATCGTGCTTGGCGACAAAATCCTGCGCCAGCGCGCGAATGGACTCCTGCGACGCCAGGTCGGCAAGCAGCATCTCCACCGCGTCGCTTCCGCTCGCCGACCTGGCGTATCTGAGAGCGGCTCCGCCGCGACCCGGATCGCGGCAGACCATGACGACGCTGGCTCCTGACCGCGCCAGTTCCAGCGAGATCTCGCGGCCCATTCCCGCGCTGGCTCCCGTGACCATGACGACCTTGCCTTTCATCAGCGCCCCTCCTGCCGGAATAACCAATCACCGCTGACCCGAATTCCGCACCGGTGACGCCAGACGTGCGCAATACCAGGACTTGAGGCGCACCGCTGACGCCAGACGTGCGGAATCCGGCCGCTTTTCACCCCGATTCCCGAACCCGGCCGTCCTCGATCACCAGGACCCGGTCGGCGAACTCGGCCACGGCTCGATCGTGCGTGGCGAAGAGGACTGCGGTGCCCGAGTCGGCCGCCCGCCGGATCAACATGGCGATCTCGCGCGCGCTCTCTGAATCCAGCTGCGCGGTAGGTTCATCGGCCAGGAGCAGCAGCGGCGCCTTCACGAGCGCCCGCGCCAGCGCCACGCGATGCTGCTCTCCTCCCGATAGCTCGTAAGCGCGATGGTCGGCGCGGTCCTCCAGCCCGACCGCACGCAGCACGGCCCGCGCCTCGCCGATCGCAATTCCATCCGCCTGGCCGAGGAGGGCCAGCGGAAGCCAGACGTTCTCGAGCGCGGTCAAGAGAGGAAGCAATCCCGCCGTCTGAAACGCCCAACCGACGGTGCGCTGTCGAAACCGGTCGAGGTCGCCCCCGCGCAGCGCATCGACCTTCAGGCCACCCACGTGGATCGTGCCCGCATCCGGCCGGTCCAGGCCCCCTATCAGCGTGAGCAGAGTGCTCTTCCCCGCGCCCGATCGACCGAGCAGCACAACCAGCTCGGCTTCCTTGACCACGAGGTCCACGGCAATCAGCGCCTCGACGCGCCGGCCGGCGTCGAAGTGTTTCGATACTCCCTCGACCACAGCCGCCTCAGCCATTCCGGTCGTCCTTGGCTGTCGGTTCGGGCGGGAGGATCGAGATGCGGTCGCCCTCCAGGTGCAGCCGCACCCGCTCTTTCAGCCCGAGCTTCTCGACGTAGGCGCGGGGCAGCTGAATCCGCCCGGCCCGATCCATGATCACGAGCTCGTCGGCGACCATGGACTCGCGTCCGCCTGTCCACCTCGTCTCGGTGGACGTCTTCCCGTCGCGGATCTGGATCACGCGCCCGGCGAATCTCTCCAGCTCGGGATCGTGGGTGACGAAGACGGCCGTCGTGTCCAGGTCGTCCAGCAGCCTGTAGAGGTCGGTGAGCACGCCGTGGGCCGTCGTCGTGTCGAGCTCCGCCGTCGGTTCATCGGCCAGCAGGACGCGAGGTCCATTGGCCAGGGCGACCGCAAGCGCAAGGCGGATCTTCTCGCCGCCGTCGAGGTTTTCCGGCCGCTCGTTCATTCGCCCGCCCAGGCCGAGCCGGTCGAGCAGATGCTTGGCCCGGTCGTCGCGAACCGGCGGGCCTGTCAGCGTGGCGAGCTCGACGTTCTCCCGGGCGCTCAGGTGGGTGACGAGATTGGCCTGGGAGCGCTGCAGCAGGTAGCCCACGGTCTCCTGCCGGTAGCGATCGCGTTGGCTTTCGGTCATGCGCGTCAGGTCCTGGTCCGCGACCACCGCCTTGCCCGCGTTGGGCGCGTCAAGTCCGGCGAGGATGTTCATGAAGGTGGTCTTGCCGCTCCCGCTTCGTCCGGCGATTGCCACCATCTCCCCGGTTTCGACGCGAAGGTCCAGGCCCTGCAGCGCAACGACCTCGAGCTGGCTCGACTTGTAGATGTAGACGAGCCCTTCGCATTCGATCATCGGTCCGTTCATGCCAGCGCCCTGAGCTCATCGTTGAGTCGGAACGCGCTGGCTGAACGCATCGCAAGCTGACCCATGATCCCTGCCGCCGCCAGCACCGCGAGGGTCGCTCCAAGCAGTGTGCGCACATCGAGAGTGACGATCGTCGGCGGGATCAGGTCCGCCGGGAGGACGCTGCTCTGCAGCACGGGTAGGATGGCCCACGCCATGAGGGCGCCCAGCGCGGCGCCGACGATGAGGCTGTGCACGAGGACGACCACCTGTTCCGTGAGCAGGCCCTCATTGACGATTCGCCACGGCAGGCCGTTGGCCTGCATGATCGCCGACTCGCTGACGCGGCTGCGCGCGACGGCCAGGAAGTGCAGACCGAAACCGATCACGACGATGCTCAATGCCGCAACCAGGCCGATGATCAGCGCCGCGTCGAGGCTCAGCCGCAGCGGGCTCCGAAGCGCGGATGCTTCGAGCGTCTCCCGGTCGTTGACCTGCGCCTGCCCGTGGGTGGCGTTCTGCACCGCGATACCGGCCGCGTCCGGTGACCCGCCAACCCGCATCCACGCCTCGTTGGGATACACGTAGGAGTTCAGACGCCGCAGGCGTTCCAGCAGCGACTTAGCCGGAATCACCAGGAAGTCATCCTGTCCGGGATAAAGAGTCGGGAAGTAATCCACGGTCCCGACCAGACGCACCGTCACGTCGTGGGTTTCTATGTGCAGTGGCAACGACTGGCCGACACCGACTCCCAGCTTGGCGGCGGTTTGCGTCGATACGAGTCCGGGGAGCGCTGCGGATGATGGCGCGGGATGGAGCGCCAGCGTGCCTCCGCCGGTGAGGTCGACCATCAGTCCCGTCGACGCTTCACCGTTACGAGGCCGCGACCCGAGACGCAATGGGGCCACTCCACCGAACTGACCGACCATCTCCTGCCACCAACCGCCCGCGGCACTGAATGCTTCGACCATCGGCGCAGAGCCTCCGGGCGGGCCGGCGCGCAGCTCGCTCAAATCGATCTCGCCCGTGGTGTTCGGCCCGGTGGACTTCATCACCAGCGTCCGCAGGCGCAGCGGAAAATCCTGAACGGCAAGCCTGCTCAGTGGCGCCTCCAGCGTGTTCCAGCCGCGAAAGGAAAGGCTGCCAAAGCTTGCGTGGATCGGGCTGCCGTCGGCCGCTTCCAGGTCGGCCTCGAGCGAAGCATCGAGCCCGGTGCTGAAGACCCATAACGACAGCGCCTGCGGCCGTCCTGGGATCGAGGCGCCGTCGGGGTCGCCGCGCAGCAGCTCGCCCATCAGCTGGGGCAGCGGCTGGCCCGCGAGGTCATCTCGCCACCACGCGACGCGCTGCAGGCTGTATGGGTCGACGCCGAGGACGGTCGCGGAGACGTCGGACTTGCCCGGGCGGCCGCTGTCCCGAAACACCAGCGAGGACGCGACCACCCCGGGGGCTGCAGCGATCGCACCATCGAGCACCGAGGGCCCGGTCCCGAAACCAAACGAGGCGCGGACGTCGCTGCCGGCCGCGTATCGGGCCCGGTCGACTGCATTGCGCTGGTCGGTCGCAAGGTACGTGCTCGTGAACACGCTCAGGGCGAGAGCGAAAGAGAGAATCAGCGCCACCCGCGCGTGCTGCAGAGGCTCGCGCTGCAGACGCCACCCGGCGAGCCGCCTTGCCAGCCCCGCCTCCCTCGCCACCAGATGAGCGATCAGCGGCAAGAGCCGGAGCGCGGCCAGCGCAAGCAGGCCGAGAGCGACACCGGGGAGGATCAATCCAAGAGGGTCCTGACCCGCGGAGGGCGTGGTCTGACCTCGAGGTTGCGCCATCGCCACCACGCGCTGAGTGCCGGCCGCGATTCCCTGCGCCTCACCTCTGACACGGTCCTGAGGGTGGCGTCGCCGGAGAGCACCCCGAGCACCACGGCAATTGCCACGATCGCCGCCAGCAGGGTCGGCGCCGCGGTCGCAAGAATCCCGCCCTGGAGAACGTCGGCGTTGCCGAAGAGCCTTCCGCCGACGAGGTCGACGGCGACGATTCCGACCAGCCCGCCGATGGGCAGGGCCAGCAGGGCGAGAACGCCGAACTGGATCATCAAAAAGGTCCATGCCTGCCGCCTCGAGCCACCGCGCGCTCGCCACAAGCCGATCAGCCTTTTCTGTCCGTCAAGGAAATGGGTCGCTGCCAGGGCGATTGCGTAGAGAGCAACCGCCAGGAGCGCGGCTTCGATGCTTACCGCAAGCACCTGCTGCGACTGCAGCCGGGCAAGAAAACTCTGAATCGCCCCATCGAGGCCGGTGATGAAGGTTGCATCGGAGGTGACGCCATAGAAGCCATGCAGGTGTCGAAGGTGCTCCTGAATAGCGCCTGCATCTGCGGCGTGAACGCGAGTCAGATCGGTGACGTGGAACTGCCCCGCGTGCAAGGTGGTGAAGCCGGTGGCCGCGGCGACCTCAAACAAGCTGGAACGCCCGAGCATCAGGTCCGTGCCCAGGACCTGGCCCGCCCAATAGGACTCGGTTGGGTTGTGTGGTTTCCACACGCCGTCGATGCGGGCGCACCACGGCGCGGGTCCGCGCCGCGATCCCCCGATGGGCCCGACGCAGTACAGGTCGCCGACCTTGAGGTCGAGCGCCGCTGCCGCGGTTTCGGATACGGCCGCCGGCCAGGCGTTGCCGGCCCTTCCATCGACCGGCCAGTTCCCGCTGGTCACGACAACGTGTTGTTCGAGATTTTCGAAGTAGGTCGCTACCGGCACCGGATCGCCGGGCTCGTAGGCGAGCTGCTGGCCGTCGAGCGAGACCGGCTGCAGCCGGTTCGACCTGGCAAACCGTGCCGCCGGGATCAGGAGTGGTCCCATCTCGAGCCGGACCCGATGGCTGGCGTCGGCCTGGAAGGCGTCGAATGCTTTGAGGCTGTCGACCTGATCCAGGCCGATCTCCAGGTTCGCGCCGGCGCCGAGCGAGGCAAGGGCCGAGTGCAGGCCTTCCTCAGCCGCCACCGACTGCATTAAAGGAAGGGCCACCGCGAGGGCGATCGCGGTGGCCAGCCCGACGATCTGCACGCCCGCCATCCCTCGCTTGCGATTCAGGTCGACGACCGCAAGCCGGCCCAGGGTGAGCCTCACCGCGGAAG
>VBII01000269.1 GCA_005887735.1 Chloroflexota bacterium | reverse complement strand
TTGGGTTCTGTCATCTGCTCAGCAATCCCCTCCACTCCGTCAAACGGCTGGAAAGGACACCGCGCCCGATGCTGACTTCGGCGGCCGTCGGCACCCTCAAGAGCAATGCAAGGACGATGAATGAGCCCAGTCCGATTGGAATTTGTGGGAGTGGTCCATATCCTCGGATCGCCCACAGCACACAGGCCATGCCGAGCGATGCCAGGGCAGCACGGAGAAGCCGCGTGACCGATCCTGATTTCAAGACCCCGCGCACGACAGCCAGTCCGATAGCCGACACCATGATCTCAGTCGCCAGGAGCGCGATTGCCGCTCCGACTGCGCCATTGCCAATTCGGCTCTGCATCAGCGGGATGAGGACGAGGTTCAGCAGTAGGTTTACGACGACGGCTGCGGCCATAACCTTGGCCCAGGTGCCTGGCCGGCCGCTGGCAGTTACGAGTTGACTGAGCATGATGCTCAAATAGCTGGGCGGTGCGCTGAGCGCCAGGATGATCAGCACCGGAATTGCAGGAGCGTAGTCCGGCCTGTAGAGGAGATGGATCATTGGTCCAGCGACTATGGCCACGCCGACTGTAACCGGCAGGCTGATTATCAACACCGCTTCAACGAAGGGTCTGGCGACTTCGATCAGCCGGTCAGGCCCCTCGCGGTGAGCCTGAGACAAGCGGGGCAGTATTGCAGTGGAGACGATGACGGGCGCGAACATCAGCGCCCCCCAGATCCTGGTCGGCACACCATACCAACCGACTACTGCGGGTGATGTCATCAGCGAGAGCAGGACTGTATCGATCCAGAGATAGAGTGTGAAAAACAGCGAAAACGCCCAATAGTTCCAGCTCTCGCGAGCCATCTCTGTGAACCCGGCCAGGGCGATTCGCAAGTCAAACTTCACAAAGCCGCGAATCCATACGGCCGTCAGAGATGCGACGAAAACAGCGAGAAAGAGGCCAAGTGCGGCCAGGGCGACAGGTCCGAAGCCCACCAGGACGAGGGCAATGGCGCCGCCCGCAACACCCACCCGCGTCACGATCGCCGTATAAGCCAGGTACTCCATTCGCTCCCGGGCCTGGAACACGGCCTGAAACGGCTCGATAAGAAGTAAACAGAGAGTGGTGCCCGTCACGATCCATAGGATCGCGACCTGATCGCGGTCGAAATGGCCCACCCGGATGTAGACAAACATGAGAAGTAACCCGGGCGCACTCAGGGCCACTCTCAACAACAGTGCTGAACCAACGAGGCGCGAAGTCTCATTCGAGTCCGTCGCCAACCGCCTGACCAAGAGGTTGTAAGTGCCAAGGCTTACAACCACACCCATCATCTCGGCAGCCGCCCAAGCCGCAGCGAGCCTTCCAACGCCGCCGGGTCCGATTGATCGAGGCACCACAACGGTCCAGGCCGCCGCAAGCACCCAGGTGGTCAGCTGACTCGTTACGAGTACGAGGAGATTCTGAGCGACCGAGCGCGGCTTTTTAGAGGTGGTGGCCTCTGCAGTGAGGGTCGAAAGACCTGCGGCCATTTAAATGCGGCCTACTCCGCGCTGCGGCGTCTGGATCTGCCATGACAGCCGGCGGGCTCGAGCGCGGGTGCCGTCGTATCCGATCTACAGAGCATGTGCTGCAGGAGTTTACGAACGGCTCACTTCGGTAGGAATGGGGCCTTTGGACCCGTGCCCTCAGCAGTCCTAGCCGTTTCGGGACAAATGCCCCGAATCGCATCGGGCAGGATGCGCGGGAGAAGGGGGAAGGTCGCGACTCTACGGGCGCTCGTCGGCCGGGATCTCTTCTCTTATCACGGACGGGCAAGGGCATCGCCGGGCGAGCGCCGCGTGAAACTGGCGACGGAATACTTCAGCTTTCTGAATCCGATCTCCACCTCGGCCAGCCATCCCGGGGCCGCTGTTTCCACGCGATCGAGGCGGTAGGGGGAGAAATGCGTGCCCACCCCTGAGCAAGCGGCTACGTAGCCGGCCGCAGCCACCGCCGCCTCGACGCGTTCACTGACCCGAGTATGGGGATACGAGAAGTGAAGAACCGGCTCTTGAAGTAGATTCTCGAGCACGGTCTTTGAACTGACCAGCTCGTCCCGGAGGTCGCCGTCGTTCAGATCCGAAAGTGAATCGGGATGAGACCACGAATGCGAACCGAACCTGAAGCCCACATTCCGCATTGAGTGAATATCTTTAGCCGACAGCATCCTCACGCGTTCGGTGGTATACGCGGCGTCGAAGGCGTTGTCTCCACCGATCGCAGAGGCGACAAGGAAGATCGTGGCCACGTATCCGTAGCGTTGGAGGATCGGCATGGCGCAGTGGAAGTTGTCCTCGTAGCCGTCGTCGAACGTCAAGAGCATGAGGTTCCGTCCGGGTTTTTTCGCCGACCGCCCCCCGCCGAGCATTTCGACCAGCTCATCCAACGTGACGGCGCAGTAGCCGCGCCGTGAAAGCCAAGACATTTGAGCATCGAACGCGGTTGCCGAAATCGAATTCGCCGGCGCAACCGCTGACCTGCCGACCGGCACGACCCGGTGATACATCAAGATCGGGATCCAGGGCGCCATCGCACTGTCGCTACGCGATGTAAACACCCTTCGTTCGATCGATTTTGTGTCGGAGGGACTTCCAGATACCCACCCATGGGTAGATCAGCTGGCAGTAGCCCAGATGCACAACCTTGGGATTGCGCCACTTGAGGACGCCCGCTGCCATTCTCCTCACTCCCAATTGCCAAACCCAGGCGGACAAGAACCTGTAGCCATCTGCGTCGCCCGAGCGAATGTACTTGCCGCACTGAGCACCAACCCCGATCCCATAAGCGCGCTCCATCGCCGTCTGTTCGACCCAACTCTTCCACTGTTTGTGATATGCGAGCGCCTCGGGGCAGTACACGATTCGCTTCTTTTCGCGGAGGAGGCGGTGAATGATATCGCTGTCTTCACCCGATCGAAGGGGGCAACCGGCTCCGAGGAGGGGGTCAAAGCCGCCCATTGCGAGGAGCACATCACGACGGAACGCCATGTTTCCGCCGTGGCCTACCCACCAGGGCGGTGTCGGGCGCTCGTGAACAACACGCTCAAGAGTCGGCTTGTACCCCGTTTCGATTCCCGTCCGCTCTGCGCCCTCCCAGGGCAGCAGTCTGCCGAAGACAGCAGCGACCCGTGGATCCTGGAACTCCCGTGCGAGGGCCTCCAGCCAGTTATCACTCACGATGCAGTCGTCATCGGTGTAAGCGATCACGTCTCCATGCGCGCCTGAGAGTGCAAGATTGCGCCCCACCGGCAAGCCGACCGTGTTGCTTGGTGTCAGCTGGACCCGCGGATCGCCCGCTGCCACCTCTCCGACAGTCTGCCTGGTCCTGTCATCGGTGCTCTGATCGACGATCAGAACCTCCATGTGTGGATAGGTAAGTTGCAGCAGTTTCTGCAACGTCTCGTCGATCAGAGCGCCGCGGTTGCGGGTTGAAATCGCAACGGTGATCTTGAGATCGAGGGAGGCATGCGTCGATGAAGTAGAGACGGTGTCTGTCGAGGTGCCGCTGACGCTCATGCCTCTCCCATAATGCCAACGGACCATGCCTGGCCTCGGCCTTGCCTGGTCATGCCTACCGCTCTGGAGCGAGATTGAGCGCGTAGTTCGCATGCATCAAGGTGCCAAGACGCAATTAAGTGAAACTACCGTGACATGTCGGCAACCGGCCACGGGACCGGTGTCCCACACGAGCCCGGACGCCGCCAGGGCTGTCAGCCGACGGCTTTGCCAGAGAGCATTTCGATTTCTGCTCGCCGCACAACGGAGTAAGGCGTGTCGTCGGCTTGGAGCTCGACCAGGCCGGAGGTGAATGTCGGTCCCCCCGCTTTCAGCAACGCCGCGCGAGCTTGACTCATCAGCTGCCTCGCGGTCAGCAACTCAGAGTTCGGCATCGCGCAGACCCACTCGTCGCCGCCATACCTGAAAACCAGGCCTTTTGGACGTACGTGTGCTGAGAGTTGCACGCCCATTGCTTCGACGACCGACGACGCTTGCCGCCGCCCAAGACTCCGGTCGATGGCTGTCAGACCATCAATGTCAGAAAAGCTGACCACCAGGCTCTTGCCAGTTTGCCGCGAGCGCCAGACCAACAGCGTCAGAACGACCATACCCGGCCACCGCCTTGCCATGCGACTCGCCCAGCGACCGAATCCGCGGGCAACTCCAGTGGCACCGTCCGAATCCATCAGCACGACCGTCCTCCTGGCAAGCCATGTCATGTGCCACCGGGATCGCGCGCGACGGCTGCGGAAGACGGGCTGGACTTTCAGCAGCGGCACGGCGTGGTCGTCGACCTTCACGTGCTGCTCGATTCAGCAATAGCGCCGGCCATGACCGAGTTAGACAGCCTCCCGAAAGGAAAGTCTGCGACTCGGCGCCAGGACCCATTGTTTCCGGTCATGAGCCACGCTTCCGTTGCGACTGCATGGATTGGAAGCGCCTTGCTGGCATGAAGAACTGCTCTATCCAAGACGAGCGGATCCGCCGACTCGGCCACCGTCACATGGGGAACGATTAGCGAGAACGCACCGCCGTACGGCGGCGTCTCCGGAAAGAGTCTCGTGAGCCCCACGATGACCTCGATAAATGGTTCACCTGGAACCGGAACCATATAAACAACATTTGGAAAGCCGGCCACGGACAGGAGGTCAAATGCGAAACGCGGGGTTCCTGCGAAGAAGCTGGCGAGCGTCTGAATCATCGCCGGTTTTAACAGGCCAGGGGGAAGGAACGGGTAGATCAAGGTAATGTGAGCGGGAAGCCCGCGACGTGCGAGCCCCTGGCCGAGCACGGACGAGTCGGCATTGCATACAGGGACCAAGATGACGCTCTCTCTCAGTCGCGCAGATCGCCCAGCCAATCGCCGGACCCTGCCCGCCAGGGCCCGTGCATGCCCAAACAATGTGAGCATTAGGGTAGCTATTCAGGCATTGACTACCGTGTTTCGGCCCTAAGCCCGAGCGGCACTCAGCTCGGGACGATTTGGGGCCAACTCGGGACATTTTGCCTACCTCAGCCTGGCGGCGCGCCGTCTACGCTCGTGGCGGAGATTTCGCAAGACTTCGTGACCACGGCTATACGATCGCGCCGTCAGCGGCCGCCCAGCCGTGGGTTCAAGCATCCTGGTGGCGTCCGCTTGGGGCGGATGCTCAAGAGTTCGGCCAGCGTCGCAATCTCGGCCCTCGTCCTTGTCGGTTGGAGTTCACCCCCCTGGAAGGTGTTGGCCGCCGTTTCTCCTCAAATGATCATCGCCGTGATCGGCGATTACGGATGCTTATCCCCGAATTGCGAAGGATATGGTGGCCAACAAGAAGTGGCGGTGGCAAATCTGGTCCACAGCTGGTCGCCGGATGCAATCCTGACCGTCGGCGACAACAGTTATGAAAACGGGACTGCGTCTGAGATCCCGGTTGACCAGCAACCGTATGCAGCCGATGTGACAGCCGGGCGACTTTATCCAGTCGCCGGCAATCACGACTGGGGCCAGCAATGTAGTGATCCCACACATATTCAGAACAGCACGTCCTACTTCGGCAAGCCTCCTCACTACACCGCTCACTTCGGCAGCGGTCTGCTCGACTTCTTTGCCACGGATATGAACTGTGCCGAGGCTGACGGTTATACCTACGGATCAGCACAGGCTGTGCAGTACCAGTCCGACGTGGCGGCGAGCACCGCGGTCTGGAAAGTCACCGGCAGCCATCAGGCGTTCTACAGCTCAGGTGCTGTGGGGACGCTTTCGTACACGCACTGGGGGATCCTCCCAGCCATCGATCTGTTCCTCTCTGGTCACGATCACGACTCAGAACACCTCGTCGAGGGCGGCCAACACTTCGTGGTCGATGGAGCCGGCGGGGCTGCGACTGCTCCACTAGGGCCACCAATACCGGGAAGCATATGGAGTGACGGTCAGGACTTCGCGGCGGTCAGACTCACCGTCACCCCAAGCGCTCTGACAGTAGATTTCATAAGTGCGGCGGGTGCTTTGCTGCACACCTTCACTCTC
>VBII01000268.1 GCA_005887735.1 Chloroflexota bacterium | reverse complement strand
CCACCTCCGCGTCCTTTAGTGAGGGCGTCCGGACAACCGCGTT
Source organism: Chloroflexota bacterium (assembly GCA_005887735.1). Classification (GTDB taxonomy): domain Bacteria; phylum Chloroflexota; class Dormibacteria; order Dormibacterales; family Dormibacteraceae; genus 40CM-4-65-16. The sequence continues at coordinate 4,976 of VBII01000268.1, read as the reverse complement.
GGTCATCAGCGGCTCGAATCGGTCCCAATCCGGCTCGAGCAGCCGGCCGTTGAAGTCCCCAGGTATGCCGTCGAGACCCCACGGCGCGGGCTCGCGCTCGTAGCCGCCCATGATCAGGCCGCCCGACTCCGGGCGGTAGTACACGAGCAGCGACGGGTCGCGCATGGTGGGCATGTCGAGGGGCAGGCCCGACGGCCGCGTGATGAGGTATTCGTGCGCGAACGGGATCAGCGGAACGTTGACCTGCACCATGCGACCGATCTCGGGGGCGAACATTCCGCCGGCGTTGACGACCAGTTCGGTGCTGATCTCGCCGCGATCGGTGACGACGCGGCGCACCTGTCCGTCGCTCACCTCGATGCCGGTGACTCGGGTGTCTTCGCAGATCTCGGCGCCGCGGCGTCGCGCACCCTCCACGAGCGCGAACGTCAGCTGGCTCGGGTCGATGTACCCGTCGGTCGAGAGGTAGGCCGCGCCGACCACCCCATCGGTGGTCATGGGAGGAAACATGCCCTGGGCTTCGTCAGGTGAGATCAGCTCCAGCGGGAGGCCGAAGGTCTTCGCCCACGCGGCCTGGCGCGTCAGCTCCTCCATCCGCTCCTGGCTCGAAGCGAGTCGCAGCGAACCCACCTCGTGCCAACCGGTTTCGAGGCCCACCTCGTCTTTCAAGTTTCGATACAGGTCGACCGAGTTCATCATCATCTGGGTCAGGCTGAGCGAGCCGCGCAGCTGACCGACGAGTCCGGCGGAGTGAAAGGTGGAGCCGCTCGTCACTCGCGCGCGCTCGACCAGGACCACATCGGTCCAGCCGAGGCGCGAAAGCCAGTAGAGGATCGCCGCGCCGCCGACACCTCCGCCGATGACGACGGCGCGGGCGTGGGTCCTCAACCGGGGTTACGCGATGGCTTCTGCAGGTGCGACGATCGGCGTCTCGGGGGCTGTGCGCTGCGCGACGGCCCAGTAGATGACGCCGACCAGCAGGATGATTCCGAGCGTGAACTCGTAGACCGGGATGTTGGCCAGAGGGCCGCTGATCGTGCCGGTGCTGATCGGACCGAAGTTGAAGCTCGGCAGCGCGCTGAGCGGAGGGTTCTGCCCGCCGACCGTCCCATTGCGCGGCCACAGGAAGTTGACCTCCATTGCAATGCCCCAGACCAGACCGAGGATGTTGACGATCAGGCCCCACTGGCCGAGGCCGAACGGGGTCTTTTCCTTCGGCCATCCCCTCAAGCGGGCGAGCAGGATGGCGACGTTGCCCAGGATGTACGACAGGTAGATCATTCCGGTCGCGCCGATCGCGATCGTGCCTGCACCCGCGTAGTAGACGAGTGGAAGCCCCGCGAGGACGCCGATCACGATGCAGGTTCCGATGGGCGTATGGAGGGTCGAGTGCACCCTGTTGAAGTAGCGGCCCAACGGAAGCCTGCCGTCACGGGCCATGCCGAAGGCGAGGCGAATCGTCGATGTTTGAATAGCGAGACAGCAGACGTAGATCGCCGCGAACACGACGAATAGGTACACATTGGCGGCCCAGCCTGGGAAGTTCGATGTGATGATCTGAATGAGCGGGCCGTTGGCAAACTTTCCGGGCGTGTTCGTGTCGGCCACGAACTTGTTCATGTCGCCGGGAACCGCGATGACTACTGCGAAGAGGAAGATCGCGCCGATGATGGCCGCCCCGATGACCGAGGCGATGACCGCACGCGGCGCTTCTCGCCTGGGGTTCTTGGTTTCCTCGGCCAGGGTGCTCGCGGTGTCGAAGCCGTAGATCACGAACAGCGACATGAACATGGCGGCCAAAAACGTGCCGGCCTGCGCACTGAATCCTGAGCCGAGGTAGCTTGTGTCGGCGAACACTGCAAGCGACTGATGGTGATAGAAGAGGACCAGGACCACCGCGAAAACCACCATCCCAAGGATCTCGAACACGACTCCCGTGTTGTTGACGATCGCAACCAGGCGCACCCCGAAGATGCTGAGCAGCGTGGTGCTCAACAGCACGAGGGCAGCCACGTTGCGCTCGGTGTTCGGGTCGGTGCCGATCTGCGCGCCGAACACGTTGTTGATGAGCGGGATCAGGACCAGCGGTACGGTTGCAACGACGGCAGCCACCGTGAGCACCCCGGCGAAGAGGTAGACCCACCCAGTGAACCACGAGTACGTCCGGTTGGAAAGGTACTTGGTCCACTGGTACACCGATCCCGCGACCGGGAAGTGCGAGCTGACCTCGGCGAAGTTCAGCGCGATGATGAGCTGGCCGATGACCACGATTGGCCAGCTCCAGAAAAAGAAGCCGCCGGCCAGCGAGATGCCGAGGATGAACAGCGTGAAGATGCCGGTCGACGGAGAGATGTACGAAAAGGCGACCGCGAAGCTCGAGTAGATCCCGAGGGCCCGGCGGAGCTCCTGTTTGTACCCGAACTTAGCCAGGTCGCTGATGTCAGCCTGGTTTGTTTGTTCCTCCAACGCTTCCCTCCCCAAAATCTGAAACGGGTTGTTCAGGCGCGAAGCTATCACTCGCTCGGGAAACCGTCAACGAGGCTGAGGCCGGACAAGCATCCTTACCGCGCAGGCGAGCCACGCACCGGTCAGTCCGAGCAGCGTGCCGACGAACAGGGTGAGGACCACCGGGAGGGCGCCCTGGTGATCAAAGCCCATGATCTCAGCGAGGCTGATCGAGGTCTGGCCGAGGCCGTAGCGGAGCTGGGCGCCGGCCAGTGGAAGCAGCCACGCGAGCAAGCCGCTCACCGTGCCAAGGGGGATGGCGACCGCGGGACGCTCGATGAGCAGGCCGAGCGCGGCGCCGACGAAAAAGGGCGTCCACCATGCCCCTAGAAGCACGCCAAGCAGCGCGACGATCACGCCGGTCAGCACGAGGACCGCGATCCTCATGGGCTCATGCTCCACGACTTGACGCCGGCCGCCGATGAGGCGTCGTCGGCGCTCAGCATCGGGTCGAGCAGGCCGCTCCACCACGTATCGACGCGGTTGGTGTACCAGGCCGAGGCGGGGTTCTCGCTCTGCCCTCCCGGGTACACGCCCTGGAACGAGCGCGCCCCCCAATCCACGACCATCCGCCAGCTCGGGCCATGGGTGGACGGGTAACCGCCCGCGGCAAGCGGTGTGTTGCCGTCCCCACGATCCGGGCGGGGCCCATAGTTGAGGCCGCTTATATCGGCTACATTCTCGAGCACGCGCTGGTGGGCACGCCCGTAGGTCCAGGTTCGCGGATCTGGGCCGTACATCTTCACGAGGTCGCCGATCAGCTTGTGAAACGACTTGCGCTCCGCGTCGCTCGCCGATCGAGAACCGATGCCGGGCGCGCTGAAGGCGCGGTTGTTCGGGTCGCGGAGGGTCCACGTCTCGAGGTCCTGCGTCAATCCGTCCCAGACCTCTCCCATGTCGACCCGGACCCCGCGCGACTTCCACCACGGTTGGAAGGTTTCGGTGAGATACCAGCCCCAGTAATGCCACCAGATCGTGGCGGCCACTGAGCTGGTCTCCATGCGGTAGTCCCACGACCGCAGGAAGTCGACGGCCGTGGCCTCGGTCGAGGTCAGCTTTTCGCCGGACAGCGAGGCGAGCAGCGCGGGCACCATTTCGGCGGCGAGGAAGTCACGCGTGTCCGTCTGCAGCGCCTGCATGTCGGCGGCGCTCAGCTTGCCCGGCTGGCTCAGAACGCGGTGGATCTCGTTCGCGCGATAGCCAGGGTCGAAGAAGTTCGAAGCGGTGCCGATGTAGTACGGGTAGGCGCTCGTCACCTGGCGTTGATTGGCGGACCAGACGATGTGGTCGGGCGGGTTGTAGGCCTGCGGGATCTGGTCGTACGGGATGGTCCCGGTGACGTCGTTCTCTCCGATGCCGGGCATAGGCAGCCAGGGTTGACCATGTGCGACCAGCGGGTAATAACCGGCCGAGATGAGTCCGATGTTGCCGGCATCGTCGGCATAGACGAAGTTGTGCGTCGGCGAATGCCAGTCGCGCAGGGCACCGCGGAATTGCGTCCAGTTGCTCGCCTGACCTATGCGCAACAGAACGCCGAGGTCCTGCGACGGAAGGTTGCCGGCCCACCACACTGAAGTGGTCTGTCCGCGCTCAGAGATCACCGGGCCGTGGACGCTCAGCTTCACATCCAGGTGAGTGGCCTGCCCGCCGAGGACCGGGATTTCATAGCTGACCGTCCTGTACTTCTGCCAGGCGCCGTTCCAGAAGTACATTCCGGGATGCGCAGCGTCTTCCTTCTCCGAATAGAAGAACGTCTGCTGGTTCTGGGCGTCGGTCAGGCTCCATGCGATGTGCTGGTTGTGGCCGATCAGCACGACCGGAGTGCCGGGGAGGCCCACCCCCGCGGCGTGATAGTTCGGCGAATCCATGGTGAGCTGGAACCAGATCGAGGGCAGCGTGAGGTGGAGGTGCGGGTCGCCGGCGAGCAGCGCTCCGCCGCTCACGCTCCTCGCCCCCGCGACCGCCCAGTTGTTGCTGGCGCCGCCCTGCGAGATGAGGCCCGGAGGCAGAGCCGCCAGCCGCTGGTACAACGCCGCCGCCGACTGGGCGGTGGCGTCCGTGACCTGGCCCGTCGTCTCAATCGGTGCCACCGACGCTTTCGCGTACGGACCTGGGTCATATGGCGCCTGCTGGTTCGGTGGAAGGACTGGAAACCACTCCGACGTCAGGTCCGCTCCGAGCGACTTGTTGAGCAGTGCCATCACCAGCGGCGTGTCTGTGAAGTTCAGCGTCTGCGTCATGTCGCCCTTGACCAAAAGCGAGTCGATCGGTGACCAGTGCTGCGGCTGGTAGCCGAGGAGCGTGAACATCGCATCAAGCTGGTGCGTCGATTCGGCCTCGTCGATGCGCTCGTTCACCCCTTGTGCGTAGGCGACCAGGGCATCGCGCGACGGGTCGCTTGCGGAAAGCTGGCCCCATTCCGCCTGTGCGGTGCGCAGCAGGCCAAGCTGCAGCTCAAAGCGGTCGGTGTC
>VBII01000048.1 GCA_005887735.1 Chloroflexota bacterium | reverse complement strand
GCTCGGGCTTTACATCGGCCGCGAGCTGGCCGTAGCGCATGGAGGCACGCTGGAGCTGGAGAAATCAGTGATCGACGTCGGCTCGACCTTCACACTCACGCTTCCCCTCGCCGTCGCCGAAGGTTCGCTCCGGGTCTAGATAATCGATTCATGCCGGTTCGGGTGGCGGGGTTTGACGGTGATGACACGCTCTGGCACAGCGAGACGCGGTTTCACGTCACGCAGGGCGAATTCCGCGATCTGCTGAAGCGCCACGTCCCCGACGCGGACGTCGACACGCGGCTGGCCGAGATGGAGATGAAGAACCTCAGCATCTACGGCTACGGAGTGAAGTCGTTCACGCTCTCGATGATCGAGACCGCGATCGAGCTGACGCAGGCGCGCATTCCGACCGCGGACATCGAGGTCATCCTCGGTTGGGGCAAGCGAATGCTGATGGAGCCGACCAGGCTTCTCGACGGAGTCGAGGCAACCCTTCGCGAGCTCAGTGGTCGCTATGACCTGCTGGTCATCACCAAGGGTGACCTTTTCGACCAGGAGAGCAAGCTCGCGCGGTCGGGGTTGGGCGATCTGTTTCTCGGCGTCGAGATCCTGAGCGAAAAGAACGTCGAGACCTATGGCGGTGTGTTCCACCGCCGTGCCATCAAGCCCGAGGACTTCGTCATGGTCGGCAACTCGCTTCGCTCGGACATCGTGCCGGTCGTGGCGCTGGGCGCGCACGCGTTTCATATTCCCTACGAGGTGACCTGGCACCACGAGAACGTGCCGGAGGAAGAGCTGCCGAAACAGGGTTGGCGCCGCCTCGCAACGATTCGCGAGCTGCCGGCTGCCATCGAATCGCTCTAGGCCGCCCCCGCGCGCGTGCCGCCGCCGGTCATCAGGAGCCCCAGGCGTTCCTCGGGCGCGTCCGGCGGCTCGATGCTGACGATCTTGCCTTCGTACATGACGGCGATCCGGTCGGACAGCGACCGGACTTCGTCGAGCTCGGCCGACACGAGAAGGACCGCGGCGCCGTTGTCGCGCTCTTTGATGATCTGGCGGTGGATGAACTCGATGGCGCCGATGTCGACGCCGCGCGTGGGCTGCGCCGCCAGCAGCACCTTGGGATTGCTGCCTATCTCCCGCGCCACGATGACCTTCTGCTGGTTGCCCCCGGAGAGGTTGCGGACGGCGACGTCGATGCTCGGGGTGCGGATGTCGAACTCTTTGACCAGCCGCAGCGCCCAGTTGCGGATCGCGATGAGGTTCAGCACGAAATGACGCCACGAAAAGCTCGGCGCGCGCTCGCGTCCGAGGATCGAGTTCTCAGCGATCGAAAAGCCCAGCACAAGGCCGGTGCCTCGCCGGTCCTCTGGGATGAATGCGACCCCCGCGTCGCGCTCGGTATTCGCGTCCATGGTGGTGATGTCCCGTCCCGCCAGCAACACCTGGCCCCCGCTGGCGCGACGAGTGCCCGCGATCACCTCCATCAGCTCGCTCTGCCCGTTGCCCTCGACGCCCGCGATGCCGAGGATCTCGCCATAGCGCAGCTCGAATGAGGCGCCTTTCAAGGCCGGCACCGACTGATCCGAGTTCGCTGTGAGATTGTCGACCTTGAGCGCAACCTCGCCCGCCTTCGCCGGGGCTTTGTCCACTCGGAGCAGGACCGCACGACCCACCATGAGGGTGGCGATCGCCTCCTCGTTGGTGTCTTTCGTGATCAGGTGTCCGACGACCTTGCCGCGCCTCATCACTGTGATCCGGTCGGAGATCTCGAGCACCTCTTTGAGCTTGTGGCTGATGAAGATGATCGTCTTGTCGGCCTTGACCAGGTCGCGCAGCACGCCGAAGAGCTCCTTGCTCTCCTGCGGCGTCAGCACGCCCGTCGGTTCGTCGAGCACGAGGATTTCCGCGCCGCGGTAGAGCACCTTCACGATCTCAGCCCGCTGCTGAAGGCCGACGGGGAGGTCGCCCATGCGCGCGTCAGGATCGAGGGCCAGGCCGTATGCCTTGGTGAGCTCCGCGATCGCGGCCCTGGCGCGCGCGCGGTCGAAGAAGTCCGGGCCGGTCACAGGCTCGCGGCCGAGCATGATGTTCTCGCCGACCGAGAAGACGGGGATCAACATGAAGTGCTGATGCACCATGCCGATCCCGAGGCCGATCGCGTCGCGCGGTCCGCCTATGTGCACCATCTTGCCGTTGATCAGGATCTCGCCCGAATCCGGATGCACCAGGCCGTAGAGGACGTTCATCAGCGTGCTCTTGCCCGCGCCGTTCTCTCCGACCAGCGCGTGGATCTCGCCCCGCGTGACGCTGAAGTCCACCTGGTTGTTGGCGAGCACGCCGGGAAACTGCTTGGTGATGCCGCGCATGTCTACCGCGATTGCCTGGCTGTCGCTCATTCCGAGCCTGGCACGTAGGGCAGGCCGTCGGCGGCGGGCGGCGTGCTGCGACCCACGACTCCCGCAAGGACTATCAGGGTCAGTAGATACGGCAGCATGCTCAGGAGGTATGGCGACACATGAATGATCGAGTTGTTGTCGTAGATCGCCTGGCCCAAGCCGAAGATCAGGCAGGCGATGAACGCCCCCCCGGGCGTCCACTTGCCGAAGATCATCGCGGCAAGCGCGATGTAGCCCCGGCCATCGGTCATGTTGGGGACGAACGTGTTCGAGATTCCGATGGCGAGAAATGCGCCTGACAGTCCGGACAGAAGGCCGCTGGTGATGACCGCTCCATAGCGGATGGCGAAGACGTTGATGCCGGCGGTGTCGGCAGCTTGCGGGTGCTCCCCCACTGCCCGGATGCGGAGTCCGAGACGGGTTCGGAAGAGCACTACATGCGTGAGCACCAGGATGATCAGAGCGGCGTAGACGATGACGTTCTGCTGAAACAGAACCTTGCCGAGGAATGGGATCTGGTCGAGGCCGGGGACGTTGATGTAGGGAATCAGCTCGCTCTGCCCGACGTGTCCGACATCCTGGAGGCCGTAGATGCGGTTGACCAGGAAGACGGTGAGACCGGCGGCGAAGATGTTGATCGCGATGCCGCTCACGATCTGGTCGGCGCGAAACTGAATCGACACCACGGCGTGGACCGTGGCCATCAGCGCGCCGGCCAGCATCGCGACTCCGGTGGCGGCCAATGGGTTGTGCCACGCGAGGTCCGCGACCACGCCGAAGAAGGCGCCCGTCAGCATCATCCCTTCCATGGCGATGTTGACCACGCCGCTGCGTTCTGAGATCACGCCGCCCAGCGCCGGGAGCAGCAACAGCACTGCCGCCGCCAGCGTCGCCTGCCACAGGTTCGCGGTGAAGAGCAGGTGAAGGATGTCGGTGACTGCGGTCACGGCGTCAAGACTCCACGGGCGGCACCGCCGCCTCGGTCATCATCGGGGCGGCCGGCGGCATCTCGGGCGGCAGGGCGGTGGGCGGTCTCGCCAGCCCGGGTATGCGCTGGCGGATCGCGCCGACGAAATTCGCCGCGATGCTGAAGAGGATGAGCGCCTGAAGGATGAAAACCAGGTTGCCGGAGATGTTGGCGTCGGCCTGCATGACCGAGCCGCCGGCGTGAAGGGCCCCGAAGAGGATCGCGGCCAGCACGATGCCCACCCCGCTGCCCAGACCGAGCAGCGCGACGGCGATCGCGTCGAAGCCGGTCGAGTCGCTGAAGTACTTGTCGGTCAGGTTGTGATCGACGCCGGCGATCTCTGTGGCCCCCGCGAGGCCGGAGAAGGCGCCGGCGATGAGCATCGTGACGATGATCGTCCGCCGCACGCTCACGCCCGCGTAGCGAGCGGCCTTCTGGCTCTGCCCAACGGCGCGGATCTCGTAACCCAGCGAGGTCCGCCACAAAAGGAAGGCGAAGATCGCCGCGGCAGCGAGCGCGATCAACAGGCCGGTGTGGACGCGATAGACGCTCGAGGGCAGCCCGAAGATGATCAGCGTGTTGTCATTGGGCAGGACCGTCGCCAGCCGTGCGCCCGCACCGATCGGCGAAGACTTGGACGTGCCAGGCGCGAGCTGCAGCGGTCCGCCGACGATCAGGTATCGCAGGAACCACTGCGCGACATAGTTCATCATGATCGTCGTCACCACCTCGTGGGCGCCGATGGTCGCCTTCAGCACCCCGGCCACTCCCGCCCATAAAGCTCCCGCCACCATGCCGCCGATGAGCACCATCGGCAGCAGGATCGGCGAAGGCAGTGAGCTGAACTTGATCCCGATCGCGGTGCACGCGATCGCGCCCGCGAGCAGCTGACCCTCGGCACCGATGTTGAACAGCCCGGCCCGGAAGGGGAGCGCCACCGCCACCCCGGTTGTGATCAGCGGGATGACGAAGACGATCGTGTTCGAGATCTGAAGCACCGGGTTCTCGCCCTGCGTGCAGATGAATCCAAAGCCTCCGCAGAGCAAAGCCCCGTACGCGGCGAATGGGTTGCCGCCTGTGACCCCGACCAGCAAGCCGTCAACCACGAACGCCAGCAGGACGGACCCGAGCGGCATGGCGAGACCGCTGGTGAGACGTCGGATTGCCGGGGGCGTCGAACGTGGTCGGGGACGGGTCGACATTGCGCCCGTCCCCCTAGGCGATTGCTCTTACGGAATGTCCGCGGGTGGGGTCAGCGTGCCGGCTTTGATCTTGTCCTGGACGGTCTTCAGCTCGGCCTGGATGTCGGCCGGAAGCGTCAGGTTGTCGACCGCGTATCCGGCGCCGTCGTTGGCGATGCTGAAGGTCAGCGCTCCGCTCTTGAACTGTCCTTTGACCACGTTCTGGATCGCGGTGTAGGTCGCCACGTCGACCTTCTTGAGCGCGCTCGCGATGACTGAAGGGTCGGCGGCCTTCTGGTCGGCGTCGACGCCGATGCTGTACAGGCCGGCCTGCCCGGCCGCCTGCAGCACGCCCAGCCCGCATCCGCCGGCGACCTGGAACAGGATGTCGGAACCATCGTTGATCTGGCCCTTGGCGACGCCCTGGCACTTGGCGGGGTCGGTGAAGTCGTTGGAGTAGCCGACCTCGACCTTGATGCCCGGGTCTTCCATCGTCGCCGCCCACTTGTAGCCGGCGATGTAGTGGTTGACGGGCGGGATGCTGACTCCGCCGACGGCGCTGATCACGCCTTTGTTCTTCTTCGCCTTACCTTGCTTCTCGAGCATGCCGGAGATGACCCCGACCATCGCGCCTGCGTCCTGCTCTTTGAAGAAGAGCGACTGGACGTTGGTGTGCTGGAGGTCCTTGCCGGTGGAGTCCGTTCCGGCGCCATCGATGATCGCGAAATGGATGTTGGGGAACGTGCCCGAAACGGTGCCCACCGCCTCCTGCATCAGGAAGCCGACCCCGATGACGAGGTCGTAGTTCTTCGACGCGAAGCTGGTGAGGTTGGGCACGTAGTCGTTGCCGCTGTGCGACTCGGTGACGCTGTCCACGATTCCGAAGTCCGACTTCGCCTTTTCCAACCCGACGTAAGCCAGGTGGTTGAAGCTCTTGTCGTTGAGGCCACCGATGTCGGTGACGAGCCCGATCTTGTACTGCTTCGTGCCGCCGCCGCCGCTCGGACTGCCACCACACGCCATGGCCACCATCAAGACTGCGGCAGCCACACCCAGAAACTTGAGCCGCTTGTGCGCCATGCTCGTCGCTCTCCCTTCACACGTGAAAGCCCAGCGTGAGGCTGGGCGCGGATTCGCTCGGTCGGGCGGATTGTACACCTGCATTCTGCACCGGTCTGGGAGGGAGAATTGCCCTCGATGAACCCGCTCGAAGTCATCGGCCACAAGCGCGACGGGCGCGAGCATCCGCCGGGTGAGATCCAGTTTCTGATCAAGGGTTATCTGCAGGGCGAGATCCCCGACTACCAGATGGCGGCCTGGTTGATGGCCGTCTGCATCCGGGGCATGACGGCCGCCGAGACGCTGGCGCTGACGCAGGCGATGGTCTCCAGCGGCGAGGTGCTCGACCTCAGCGCGATCCAGGGGATCAAGGTGGACAAGCACTCCACGGGCGGCGTCGGGGACAAGGTGACGCTGGTCGCGGCGCCGCTGGCCGCCGCCTGCGGGGTCAAGGTGCCGAAGCTGAGCGGCCGCGCGCTCGCCCACACAGGCGGAACCCTGGACAAACTGGAGTCGGTGCCCGGGCTGACGGTCGACCTCGACCCCGAGCGCTTCATCAAGCAGGTCCGCGAGGTCGGGATCGCCGTCGCCGCGCAGTCGCCCCACATGGTGCCTGCGGACAAGCTGCTTTACGCCCTGCGCGACGTCACGGCGACCGTGCCCTCGGTGCCGCTGATCGCGTCCAGCGTGATGTCCAAGAAGATCGCCGCCGGCGCGGACGCCATCGTGCTCGACGTCAAGTTCGGCCGCGGCGCGTTCATGCCCGACGTCGCGTCGGCCGAGCAGCTCGCCGCCGAGATGGTGGAGCTCGGCGAAGGCGCGGGTCGCCGCACCGTCGCGCTCGTGACCGCGATGGACAACCCCCTCGGTCGCACGGTGGGCAACGCGCTCGAGGTTCAAGAGGCGCTCGACGCCCTGGCCGGCCAGGGCGATGCCGAGCTGCTCGAGGTCTGCCTGAGGGTGACGCGCGAGATGTGCCGGCTCGCCGAGGTGACGGCCGACCCGGAGAAAGTGCTGCGGTCGGGCGCCGGGCGGGAGACCTTCGAGCGCATGCTCGCGGCGCAGGGCGGCCACCTGGAGCGAGGGCTGCCGGTCGCTCCGGTCCAGGTTGCCGTCAACGCGGAGTTCAGCGGTCATGTGGAGTCGGTCGATGCGCTCGAGATCGGGCTGGCCGCGCTCGAGCTTGGCGCGGGCCGGATCCGCAAGGAGGATCGCGTCGATCCGGCCGCCGGCCTGGTCATCCAGGCGCCGGTCGGCGCGCAGGTGCGAGCCGGCGATCCGCTGGCGGTCGTCCATGCCCGGTCCCACGAGGTGGTCGAGAAGGTCGCGGCCCGGATCCGCAATGCGTGGCGCCTTGGCGAGCGAGAGGTCCGCCGCCCACCCCATGTCCTTGCCCGGGTGGATAGGAACGGAGTCCGCGCGGGCGACTAGTATTCGCCCTCGATGGCTGTCACCGAGAAGAAATACCACATCGGTCTCGGGCAGGGCGACGTCGGCGAGTACGTGTTGGTGCCGGGCGACCCGGGCCGGACGCCGATGATCGCCAAGTACCTGGACGCTGCGCGTGAGGTCGCATTCAGCCGCGAGTACAGGACGTTCACCGGCAAGCTCGACGGCGTGCCTGTGTCCGCGATGTCGACAGGCATGGGCGGCCCGTCGGTCGCCATCGCCGTCGAAGAGCTCAACGAGCTGGGCGTGCACACGCTGCTGCGCGTGGGCACCTGCGGCGCGGCCCAGCCCGAGATCAAGATGGGCGACCTCGTCATCGGCTACGCCGCGGTCCGGTCGGAGGGGACCCCGAACGGCTACGTCCCAACCGAATACCCGGCCGTGGCCTCGCTGCACATGGTGAATGCGCTGGTCGAAGCGGCCGAGGCGTCAGGGGCGCCCTACCACGTCGGCGTGATCCGCTCAGTGGATGCCCTGTCTGGCATCCTGAGCAACGATATGGAGTCGTCGACACTCTTCATCGTGTCTCGCGTGCGCAAGATGCGCGCCGCCACGATCAACCTGTGCGTGGACGAGCTCGGCGCGGGGGAGATCCATCACCTCGACCCCTCCTACATGGACCGCATGCTCAAGGTTGCCGTCGATGCACTGCGCAGGCTCATCGCGCGCGACGCCCGTGCCGCTGATCGTAAGTAAGCACCCGCTCGTCGCGGACTGCTTGCGCGGACTGCGCGACAGCTCGACGGAGCCCGAGGAATTTCGGACCCTGGCGCGCAACGCGATCACGCTGCTGCTCTATGAGGCGACCGCGGACCTGCCGGTGCGGAAGGGCACGGTGCGCACG
>VBII01000267.1 GCA_005887735.1 Chloroflexota bacterium | reverse complement strand
CTTATGAAGTGCCAGGATGGCAAGAATCGACCTCACTTCGGTGAGATTGGCAGCCGATTCGATCTTATGTCGACCCAGATCGGCAAGCGCCGACATCGCAAGCGAGTAATCAGGTGCAATCCCGTCGGGTATTGGAGGATTCCCGTCCGCGTCTCGAGCAAGGTCGACGGTTGCCACCAGCGCATATGCGTTCCATTCCAAGGCTCGACTGAACTGATAGACGCGGACAAGCTCAGGGACTACCGCATATGCAATCTCGCCAACTCCACCCTGGTGATACATGTGACTCCACAACTCTTCCCACGCGGCAGGGTCGCTGATGCTCGAGCCGAGACGGTTGAGGGCGGTTCCAGGGTCATAGGGTCGTCCGTAGACGTCTGCCAACCCCGACCACGGCGAGCGCGGGCTTTCCATAGCGTCGATTGTGTTCTTCGGAGGACGAACAAGTTCGAATGTAAATGTGGCCCGCTCAATTCGAACGTGGAGCAAGCGCGTTTTCAATTGGCGCTTGGCGCCCGCGCCATCGAGCTAAGAGAGTTAGGGCGGCAGACGGGGAGCGCGCCCGCTAGGCCATTTCGACTGTGAGCACCGCCTTGCCGGTGGTCTTCCGCGAGGCGACCTCTTCCAGGACCCTCACCGCATCCGCGAGCGGAGCTTCGCGCCCGACGTGGGGGCGGATTTTTCCCGCCGCGTAGAGGGCGAACAACGCTTCGGTGCACTCGGGGATCAGCTGCGGCGCGCGCTGGCGATAGAGTCCCCAGTGCAGGCCGACGATCGAATAGTTCTTGATCAGGACGTGATTCGTCGCGATGGCCGGTACGCGTCCTGAGGTGAATCCCAGCACGACGATGCGACCCTCGAAGGCGATGCACTTGGTCGACCGATCGAATATGTCGCCGCCGACCGGATCGTAGACGACGTCCGCTCCCTTGCCGTCGGTCGCCTGTTTGACCGCGGCCACGAAGTCCTCGTCGTTGTAGTTGATCGTGAGGTCGGCGCCCATCTCCCGGCACACGGCGACCTTGGCGTCCGAGCCTGCCGTCGCGATCACCCGGGCGCCGGCCGCTTTGGCGAGCTGGATCGCGGCAGTCCCGACACCACCGGCGCCGCCGTGGACGAGGACCACCTCACCAGGCCGGACGTTGGCTCGGCGATGCAGTCCGAACCACCCGGTCTGATAGTTGATGAAGAAGGCGGCGGCTTCCGCGTAGGACATGCGATCCGGGATCTTCCGGACATCGCCTGGTTCGGTATCGGTGACCTCGGTATAGCCGCCGCGGTGCAGGCCTTCTTGCGAGACGACCGCAAACACCCTGTCTCCTGGCCTGAACCCACTTCCGCGCGGCGCGGCCTCGACATCGCCTGCCACCTCGGCTCCGGGGACAAAGGGCAATTCAGGCTTGACCTGGTAGGTGCCGCCGATCTGGAGCAGGTCGAAGAAGTTGACCGCCGCGGCACGCACGCGGATCCGGACCACGTCGTCGTTCACCGGCGACGGATCGACATCCTCGAAATGAAGCTTGTCGGGCGTTCCCAACTCGCGGACGACCCATGCTTTTGGCATCGCGCCGGATCGTAGTGCAAGGTGAGGTGGGAGGCTAACCTGACAGTTGGTTGATCGACTCCCTCCGCGCTCTGACCTTCGATGTGTTCGGCACCACCGTCGATTGGCGATCCGGGGTGGCGGCCGCGGCGCGGCGCATCGGAGAGCGTGCGGGCATCGATGGCGACTGGGAGGGGCTGGCGGATGCCTGGCGCGCACTGTACGTCCCGTCTATGGACAGGGTGCGGCGAGGTGAGCTGTCCTGGACGAACTTCGACCGCCTTCATCGCTCGTCGCTGGACGTGGTCCTTGCGGAGCTCGGTCTGGATGCGTTCGATCTTGACGAACGCGAAGAGCTGACCAGCGCGTGGGAGCGCCTGCCGCCGTGGCCTGACGCAGCGCCCGGCCTGGAGCGGCTGGCTCGACGCTACGCAGTCGCAACGCTTTCGAATGGCAACCGATCCCAGCAGGCCGGGCTGATCCGGTTCGCGGACCTGCCCTTTCAGAGGCTGCTCTCGGCTGAGGACTTTCGCCATTACAAGCCCGACCCGGAGGTTTACCTTGGCGCGGCTTCTGCCCTCGGCTTCGAGCCGAGCGAGTTGATGATGGTGGCCGCGCACAAAGGAGACCTTCGTGCGGCACAGGCCGCCGGCCTGCACGCCGCTTTCGTCGAGCGGCCACTCGAGAAAGGAATGGGTGGCGGGGCGGACCGCTTGCCCGACCCGGAGGCCGACATCGAGGCGACCGATTTCCTGGACCTGGCGGATCAGCTGGGCTGCTAGCCGCCGACACGCCGATTGGTGCGGGGAGGCAAGCGGAATAGACTGGCTCCAATGGCCACGGTTCGGCCGGCCGCACCCGACGTCGAGCAGAAAGACATCGACGAGGCACGCGCGTTCAACGCCCAGCTCGAGGCTCTGATCGCGACCCAACCGCCCGTGATCTCAGTCCCGCCAGACGTGTCGCGGCGGGCCAGGCGGGAGGGCAAGGGCATCTTTCCAGCGCCCGTATTCCTGGAGGAGGCACGGGACATCGAGGTCGCGGGCATCAAGGTCCGGGTCCTGCGTCCTGACAAGAAGGCGACCGGCATCTATCTCCACCTCCACGGCGGCGGCTGGACCCTCGGCGCGCACGACATGCAGGACGTGGCCCTGAAGCT
>VBII01000266.1 GCA_005887735.1 Chloroflexota bacterium | reverse complement strand
GGCGCTGCGCCGCCTCTACCTCTACTGGGCGTGCCTGACGACGTCGGTGATCGCGATGTACGCAATCGGCTTTGCCCTCGTGCAATTGCTGCAGCCTTACCTCGACAACCAGCCCACCAGCTGGTTGACCACAGCACAGCTCGGCTGGGGGATTTTCGTCCTGGCCGCCATCTTTGCGTTTCATTTCCAGATCGCGGCGGCCGACCGGGCGGCGGTTGGCGAGCAAGGCGCCTCGTCGACGCTGCGCCGCTGGTACATGTACGCAGCCCTTCTTCTCGGCCTACTCACAATGCTCGCCGGCGGCGCGATGCTCCTGCAGCTGGGCTGGACCAAGCTGATCGTTGGCTCGCTCGACAAGTACACCTACCTGTCCTCATATGCCGGCCCGGCTCTGGCCGGCGCCCTGCTATGGGGCGTCCATGCGCGGACCATCGCGTCAAAACACGTTGCCGAAGATCGCCATTCGACCCTTCGCGCGCTGCAGGGTTTCATCGCGGTCGCGATCAGCATCGCAACTGCTCTGGTCGGTGCGAGCCAGATCCTCTACTACGTGCTCGCGCGCGTGCTCGGCGTCAACAATCCAGGCGGCGCAGGCGACAATGTGGTGGCCGCAGCCGCCGGACCGGGCTCACTGGTGCTCGTTTACGGAGTCGCGTGGTTCTTGATCCAGCGTCGCCTCGCGCGAGACGCCGGAACGCAGGAGGCGGACCGGCAGGCCGGCGTACGCCGCCTCTATACGAATCTGGTCGCGCTCGTCTCGCTCGCGGCCTGGGCGATCGGCGCGGGCGGCGTGCTCTGGACGTTGGCCGAGCAGCTCGAGGCGCCCATCATCGGCGTTCAAGCAAACGATTGGAAAGATCGCGTGAGTCTTTTCATCACGTTGCTGGTGGTCGGCCTCGCGGTCTGGCTCGCTCACTGGCGCCAGTCTCCCTGGGCGGCTGACAGGCAGTCGCTCAGCCGCAAGCTCTATGTCTGGGCCGCGCTGCTCGGCAGCATCCTCGTCGTGCTCGGCTCGGGCGTCGGGATGATCAACGCGCTGCTCCAGCAGGTCTTCAGCGCCCACCCAAAGTTGAACGACACCAACAACCTCGACTTCGGCCACTACCTGGCCGTGATCGTGGTGGCCGCGGGTGTGGCGATCTATCACTGGCGCGTCTTGCGCTCGGACGCGGCAGCGCGGCCGGCCCGGGCGGCGGTCGCCCCGTCTGCTCCGAAAGCGGCTCCGTTCGGGCCGGTGACCAGCGCACATGTCGAGGTGGCGATCGCGCCCGAAGTCATTGCTCCACACGGCCGCCGGTACACGCTGGTGGTCACCGACGCGACCGACGACGACGTGCACCAGGCGCTCGCGGCCCTGCCGCCGCAGGCCAGTTACAAGCTGACTCCCACCGAACAAACAGTTGACGGACACTGAGGCACAGGCGTACCTAGACCTCGTCGACTGGCGCCGTCGCGTCGGTGCCCTGTACCGAATCCACGGTCCCGATGCGTTGAAACAATTCCGGCAGGGACGAGACGATCTGTTCCGCTCGCACCCCCAGTCCCCCATCGAGCCGGACGACAGGCCAACGTTCGCAGGTTGCCGCTACTTCGAACCCGACCCCGCGTACCGGGTCGCGGCACGCCTCCAGCCCGGCGACGGAAGCGAGCTCGCGATCGACACCGGCGGAGAGGACGGTGCGGTCAGGTACCGGAGGATCGGCAAGCTTGTCTTCAACCTTGGCGGTCAGGAATGCACGCTGACGGTGCTCAGCCTCATCCAGTACGCCGGCGGGCTTTTCGTCCCATTTCGCGACCGGACATCAGGCCACGAGACCTACGGCGGCGGCCGCTACCTCTTCGACACGGCGAAAGACACCGACGGCCTGGTTTTCGAGGTCAAGCCGGGGTCGTCCGAGGTCGTGCTCGACTTCAACTACGCCTACAACGCGTCATGCGCGTACAGCCCCAGGTGGGCGTGCCCGCTGGCGCCGCCCGAGAACCACCTCCCGGTCGCCGTGCGAGCAGGGGAGCAGGTCTACAAACAGGACTAAGCCGCGACCGAGCTCCCGCGCACTGCCTTGATCAGCTCTCCCGCCCGGCCGATCGCCTCCGGAGTTGCCAGGGTGGGGTTGTTGAAGGTGAAGCCGCCGAACCCGGCGTCGATGTAGGGGCGCAGGAACTCCGCCGCCTGGTCGACGTTCAGGGCCCGCACCATCGCCCGACGCTCTGGCGGGACTCTGTCCAGGAGCGGCTTCGCCTCGGCTTCGTCCTTGACGAGGATGATGCCGACGCCGACGGTCAGCATCACGTCCGACGGGTTGCGGCCGACGGCCGCGCAGTGCTCTTCGAACACTCCCTTCTTGCGCTTCAGGTCCTCGAGGGGTCCGCCGAACCAGTGGCCGATGTCGCCGTGCTGGGCAAGGATGCGCAGCGTGCGCTTCTCGCCACCGCCGCCGATCAAGATCTTCGGCCCGCCCTTCTGGATCGGCCGCGGCACGTTGAGAGCGCGCTCGATGCGGTAGAACTTTCCTTCGAACGACGGTCGCTCCTCGGTGAACATCAGCTTGGCGATGGTCACCGCCTCCTCGAGGCGGTCCATGCGCCGGGCGATGGGCGGGAACTCGAAGCCGTAGCCCAGGTGCTCGTCCTCGTTCCATGCCGCGCCGATGCCGAGGATCGCGCGTCCGTTGGAGATGACGTCCAGCGTCGTCACCTGCTTGGCGAGCAGCGCGGGGTTGCGGTACGTGACGCCCGTGACCAGCGTGCCGAGCCTTACCCTCTTGGTCTGCGCGGCGATCGCGGCAAGCGTCGTGTACGCCTCCAGCATCGGATCGGTCTCGGGACCTACGCCTCGGATCTGATAGAGGTGGTCCATAACAGTGACCAGGTCGAAGCCGGCGGCCTCAGCCGCGCGCGCTTGCTCGATGACGTGATCGAACAACCGGTCGTCGGGCACCCCGGGATACGTGTAGTTGGGCATGTGAAATCCGAAGAAAGCAGCCATGACTAAGTCAATCCGCGCCGTCCTATTACCATTCCGTCGCAATGAACTGGAAGGTGCTCGCCCTGCTCGCGGTCGGTGGCGTCCTGCTGCTTTATGGAACGGTGGCGGTCTTCGAGGCTTTCGACCGGGTGTCGCACTCGAACAGCGACACCATCCGGCCCTTCGTGATCACGATGGCGCCGGTCTGGATCGTGGCCGTCGCGGCGGCCAGGATCGTCCTCAAGCGCGGCTGAACGGCCGGCGCTATAGATAGAATTTGTAGCGTCCTGCCGTGGCCATAGACGAATCGCGTAACGGCAAGCCGAGCGGCATCCAGCTCGTCCAGGTCGAGGGCTTCCTCGAGGTCGCCCGCCGGGGCAGCGTCAGCCGGGCCGCCGAGGCGCTCTTCATCACCCAACCCACCCTCACCGCACGGCTGCAGGGCCTCGAGCGAGAGCTGGGAACGCCCCTCTTCCTGCGCACCCCGCACGGCATGCGCCTGACCGATGCCGGGCGGGCCTGGATCCCCTTCGCCGAGCGCGCGCTGCGAGCGCTGGTCGACGGCCGAGACGCGCTGGAGCAGGTGATGACCGCGTCGGCCGGTCACCTGATGATCGCCGCCGCCCCCGCCGTGAGCACCTACGTGCTGCCGGAGCTGCTGGAGCGGTTCGTGGCCGCACATCCCAGGGTCGAGGTTTCGGTCCGAACCGGGCATTCGGAGGACGTCGTCGACCTGGTCCTGCGCGACGAGGTGCAGGTCGGCCTGGGTCGCACCATCCGCCATCCCGACCTCGAGCTGCGCCCATTCCACACCGAAGACCTTGTCCTGGTGTGCGCGCCGGACCATCCATTCACGGAGCGCGCGTCGGTCGCCATGGCCGAGGTCGCGGGTCAGAAGCTGATCATGTTCGACCGGACGTCCAGCTACTACGAGATCACGCAGGGCGCGTTCCTGTCCGCGGGGGTGAGCCTGCGCGGCCTGATGGAGCTGGACTCGATCGAGGCGGCAAAGAAGATGGTCGAGCGCGGCCTGGGCATCGCGCTGCTCCCCGGGACGGCGGTGGCTCGAGAAGTCGAAGGGGGCACTCTCTGCGTGGTCAAGATCGAAGACGCCCCGCCGATGCAGAATTCGATCGTGGCTTTCCGCCGCCGCGACGCGGGCCGGCCGGAAGGCATCGTGGCGGCTTTCCTCGCGCTCCTCGAAGCCAGATAAAACGCGCGAACGGACCAATTCCCGCATCGGTTTTTCCGATGGGTCTCATCACATCAATCAGTTTGACTTATAGATAAGGCAGGGTTAGTTTGGGGTGCATGGACAGCGGGACCACAAATCGGGCACCCACGACGCACGAGTGCGAGTGCCCCGAGCCGTGCAACTGCGACCACGACAACGAGTAGTCGATCTAGCCGCCGGCGTTAGCAAGCCATAACTGAGGTCAAGGAGGCCCTGATGGAACTCGTCTCCACGCCCCTCCTGCCGGAGGGCTACAAGGTCCCGGCGTCGCGCAACGAGTCGCCGAGCAAGCGGTTGCGCCGCCTGCTGGCGGAAAAGCCCTACGTCTTCGCGCCAGGCGTGTACGACCCCATGGGCGCCGAGCTCGTCATGTATCACGGCTTCGACGCCGTCTACTTCAGCGGCTACTCGTTTGCGATCGGCCACCTGGGCACGACCGATATGGACCTTTACTCCTCGGTCGAGATCGCGGATGGCGCGCGGCGCACCGTGAGCGCGCTGCGCAAGTTCCAGCTCACGATGGCCATGGGCGACCCGGACAAGAAGGCGGCTCCCATCCACCTCGAGATCCCGCCGGTGGTCGTCGACATGGACGCCGGCTACGGAAACATGTTCAACGTGCAGCGCACGATGGAGCTCTACGTCAACGCCGGCGTAGCCGCGGCCCACCTGGAAGACCAGGTGATGCCCAAGCGCTGCGGCCACATCGCCGGCAAGGCGCTCATCTCGGCTGACGAGTTTGTCGGCAAGCTGAAGATGATGCGCAGCGCTGCGGACGACCTCGGCCACAAGGACTTCATCATCATCGCGCGCACCGACGGCGTCTCCGCCACGGAAGCGCCGGAGTCGAAGCGCGGCCTTGGGCTCGCGATCGACCGGGGACTGCGCTACCTGGACAGCGGGGTGCCTGATCTGCTGTGGTGCGAGTTTCCGACCGCGGAACGCGGCGACACGGAGACCTTCTGCACCGAGATCCGCAAGCGATTCCCCAAGGCTCGATTCGCATTCAACTACTCGTCCTCCTTCAAGTGGTTCAACGAGAAGAATCCGATCACGTGGGATGAGCTCGGCCTCCTGGGCGTCGGTTTCATCTTCATCACGCTCGCCCTGCAGCATGCGGCGGGCCACGGAATGTCGACCCTGCTCCGGGACCTGAAGGAGAACCAGGAAGAGGGATACATGGCCCTGCAGCGCAAGGAGTGGGCTGACGGAGCGGACATCCCGACCAGGTCGCATCACCTGTTCACCGGGGTTCCGTATCACCATCACGTCGGAAAGGAATACGGCGCCTCGCGGCTCAACGGTGAGATGGACGAGCATCTCGAGATTTCGCAGGTCGTCTAGAGCGCGCGTCTAGACTTCGCCCCTAGAAGGCGAAGGGGTTGCTGCTGTTTCCGTTTCGGTACGTCTGGTGGCTCGTCTCGAGCATTCGGCGCTCGATCGGACGCCCACCCGAGTTCGTCCTGTTCGTGCTCGAGGAGGCGCCGCCGGCGCTGCCCGACCCGCCACGAAGCCTCTGGCAGCGCTTCCTTGGGCGGCCCCGATTGAGTGTGAAGGAGCTGGGCGAGCAATTCGACGCGATTGCGAGTGACGAACGAATCAAGGGCGTCGTCCTGCACCTCCGCGGCGCCGCGATGCCCATGGCGACCCTGCAAGACCTTCGCGAGCTGGTTGGGAATCTGCGCAAGGCGGGCAAGCGGGTCGTCGCCTGGTCCCCTTCCTACAGCACCGGTACCTACTATCTCGCCTGCGCGTGCGACGAGGTCGTTCTGATGCCAACCGGAATGGTGGCGGCACTGGGATTTTCGACCACCGGCATGTTTCTTGCGGATGGACTCGCCCGCTTTGGCATCTCCGCCGATTTCATCCAGGTGTCGCCGTACAAGTCGGCGGCGGATCCGTTGACGAAGTCGAGAATGTCCGACGAGTTGCGACAGCAACTGGCGTGGCTGCTCGATTCCCAGTACAGGGAGCGCGTCGGCGCGATCGCGGAGTCGCGCGGCCTGGACGATGAGAAGGCGAGGGACCTGATCGACTGCTCACCGTACGGGGATGACGTCGTCGTTGACCAGCACGTCGTCGACCATGTCCTCGCGGAGGAAGACCTGCCGGCACACCTTGGGCACGCCTCCGGGGCACTGGCCAAGATCGGGCCTTGGGACAGCGCCCGCCGGAAGATGCGAACCCCGGCACCCACTCTCGCTCGTGGGAGGTACGTCGCGCTGATGCGGATCGAGGGGACCATAGTCGACGGCCGCTCGGGGCGCGTACCCGTTCGGCCGCCGGTCGACATTCCCCTGGTGGGCGATGACCGCGCGGGCGATCTCACCGTGGTGCAGGTGGCGCGGCAGGTGGCCGCCGACAAGCGGGCGGTCGCCGCGGTGCTCTACGTCAATTCCCGCGGCGGCTCCTCGACCGCGTCCGAGGCTATGCGCCGCGCGCTGGAAACTGTCGCCTCGCGCAAGCCGCTGGTTGTCGTGATGGGGCCGGTCGCCGGCTCAGGCGGGTACGACGTCGCGACCCCTGGAGCCTGGATCGTGGCCCGGCCCGGCACCCTGACCGGCTCGATCGGCGTCCTCGGGGGCAAGATCGTCACGGGTGGCCTCTGGAACAAGCTCCTGTTCAATCGCGAGACGATCGCGTTCGGCGACCGCGTGACGATGCAGGGCGACGACAAGCCGTACACGGAGACCGAGCGCGACGTCATGCGACGCGAGATCGATCACATCTATCGAATTTTTCTCGACAAGGTGGCGAAGGCTCGGAAGATGACGATCGACCAGCTGCAACCCATCGCCCAGGGCAAGGTCTGGACTGGGCGGCAGGCCCTCGAGCATGGCCTGGTCGACGAGATGGGCGGCCTCGAGACCGGCGCGCGCAAGGCGCGGGCGCTGGCGGGATTGCCCGATCGAGCTCCCGTGCGCGAGGTGCGAGGTCCAAGACGATTGATCCCACCGCTGGCCGAGGCGCCGGCCGCGGCGGGATGGCTCGGCTATCTGTTGGAAGGGTTCACCTTGCTGAATCGGGCTCCGGCGCTGGCGGTGATGGAGTACTTACCAGGCGAGCTGACGTAGGTGCGCTTCCCGCTCCCGCACGCGGTCGTCGTGCCCGTGTGCGTCACCATCGGCGTCCTGGCGGTGGTGTGGGCTGTACTGGCCTTCCGCTCGCAGCGACGTTTCTTGGGCAGAGCCCTGGGAGCCACAGGTGTCGTGCAGAGCCTGAAAGCCGAGCGAATGGAAAGGTCGACGGTTTACTTTCCGGTCATCCGCTTCACAACTGCCGCGGGCGCCACGGTCACCGCCACGTCGAAAACGGCCAGGAGCGGCGGCTACCAGATCGGAAAGACGATCCGCGTCCTTTACGACCCGAGCCAGCCCGACAAGCTGGAAATCGACGCGTTCTGGTCGCGATGGCTGGTGGTGATCGGGGCGTTATTCCTGGCTGCGGTCTCTTTCGGCATAGGCGCCGCGGCGCTCCTTAACAACCAGGGTTGACGCGATCTCTTCGGAAAAGTAAGTTGAGCGCCGGTACGGCAGGCTTGGGGGAGGAAGCCAAAAAGAAAGGGAGCGCCCGCCAGAATTCTGCCGACCGCACCGCTCTTGAATTCCGCACCGCTGACGTCAGCGGTGCGCTACACCCGCTCGAATTCGGCACCGCTGGCGTCAGCGGAGCGCTAACTTCAACGCAACGCCCCGACGCCCGCGCAACGCCACGGCCGGTTGCCGCATTGATATAGGTGGAGTGTCTGCGCTGGACGTCCTGATGGAGAGTCGCGACGACCGGCAGTTCGCGGAGTCGTTACTGCGAGGACGCGGTGCAGGAGGCGACCTTCAAAGCGTGGCGAGCTTTTCCTCGCCTTCGCGATGGCTCGGACCTGCGGGCCTGGTTTCTGACCATCGTCGCCAACGAATGCCGGCAGCGACGCCGAAATCGATGGTGGTCGATCCTCAAGCTGGCGGAGCCATCCCCCAAGCCCCCTCTTCCAGCGGGGCTCGATGAAGCCGCGATCGACATGCGCCGCGCTCTGAACCGGCTGCCGGCGCAAATGAAGGTCGCCGTCGTCCTGCGCTACTACCTCGACCTGTCGTTCGACGACGTGGGTCGCGTGCTTGGCGTGAGCGGCAAAGCGGCCAAGGCAAGGGTCCACCGCGCGCTGGCTCGCCTTCGAGTCGATGTTCCGGAGATGCTCAAAGATGAATGAGAACGAGTTCCGCAAGCGCCTGAGCGAGGCCCTAGGCGAACCGCCGTCCCTCGCCGGGCCGGTGCTGTCACGACCGGATGCCCAGGCCCCGCGCGCATATCCGCGGACCATGGCCCTGCTCGCGGGCGGCCTGGCGATCCTGCTCGTGCTCGTGCTGGTCGCCTCGCGAATCGCGCTGCATCCCACCGGCACCGTCCTGCCCGCGGCCCCGCCCAGCGGCAACAAAGCCGTCGCGGCCGATTCCTTTCCTTGCGCCCTCCCTGCAGTCGCCATCACCGAGTCAGGCAATCCAGGACAGAACGGGGTCATTCATTCGGATGCTGGATTCGTGAACATTCCCGGCGGATCCTTCCAGGTTGACCCGACGGCGAACGTCAGCGGCATGCCGTCTACCTTTGCGGGTGGACCCACCCTCTACTCACCGACACTGAAGCGCTGGCTTCCCGTCGGCGCCCGCGACATCGCGCCCGACGGCCGCTCCTACGCGTACGTGACGCTCCTGCCCGCGGGCGCAACCTACTCCGACTTCACCTCCGCGGAGCTCCATGTCTACGACGTGGACGCAAAGGCCGATCACAAGGTCTGGTC
>VBII01000001.1:2017-22771 GCA_005887735.1 Chloroflexota bacterium | reverse complement strand
CCCGGGTTGGTGAGTGCCGCGCCGGCGACTTTGATCACGCTCGGGTCGACGTCCGCGGAATCACCGTCGAGCTTGAACGACGGGGAAAGCGAGACGTACTCTTTGGCGAGGAGTCCGAACTCCGGGTAGTAACCCGTGTAGAACAGCACGTCCGGGTTACCAGTTCCAACCCTCACCAGCGCGGCCGTGTAGTCCTTCTGACCCGGAGTGATGGCGTCGAAGTAGGTGACCGTGATCCCGGCCGCCTGCGCCGCCTGCTTCGCCGAGTCGGCGAGGCCCTTGGCGTACGTGGTGTTGTCGTGCATGATCGCGATCTTCGAGGCTTTCAGAAACTGCTGTATGAAGCTGACGTCCGCCGGGCCCTCCGCGTCGTCGCGGCTGACCATGCGGAAGACGTTGTCGTAACCCTGCTCGGTGAACTTCGGGTTGCTCGACGCAGCTGTGATGAACGGCAGGTCGCCGCTGCGGTGGAGGATGTCGCTCTCGGGAATCGAGGCCCCAGAACAATACCCACCGACGATCGCCACGATCTTCTCGGTGAGCAACTTCTCGGCCGCCTGGGTGCCCTGCTGGGCGTCGCAGGCATCGTCCTCCGGGACG
Source organism: Chloroflexota bacterium (assembly GCA_005887735.1). Taxonomy (GTDB): domain Bacteria; phylum Chloroflexota; class Dormibacteria; order Dormibacterales; family Dormibacteraceae; genus 40CM-4-65-16. The sequence continues at coordinate 22,171 of VBII01000001.1, read as the reverse complement.
GCCTGCAGCTTGCGGCCGTTGATGCCGCCCGCGGCGTTGATGTCCGAGATGGCGAGCTCACCAGCGTTGCGGATGGCGATCCCCGGGTCGGCATACGCTCCGGTAAACGGGCCTGTGATGCCGACGAGGATCGGCGAGTTGTTGGTGGTGCCGTTCCCGCCGCCACAGGCGGCAAGCAACATCGCGGCACCCGCGGCCATGCTGCCGGCCAGGAGTCGGCGACTAAACATACTTGCCTCCCTTATCGCTTCGTCTTTGGCCGACCGCCATCTTCCCGTTGCGGCGGGGCGAGAGTGCGCCGACGGAGGGCCACCTACTCCACCCAGAACTGGGCCCAGTATCGGTACCTCCAATCCGAGTGTCAAGTTCGGGGACGGATCCAGACTTTTGGCTCGAGGAAGGGTGCCATGAGTTCCGACTCCGAACCGCGGCTAAGCCCCGGTCTTGCTATCCCAGTCGAAGGGCCAGAGCACGAAGAACCCGACCGTGCCGGCGCGGCCTCGATAGGTGACCCTGGCGCCCTTGGGGATCAGGATCGCCTGCCCGGCGCCCGCCGTTATGGTCGCCCCATCGGTCACGATCGCGAGCTCGCCTGTTTGCACGAAAAGCACCTCGTCGTACTTCAGCGTCCAGTCGGGAAACTCGGCGTCTGCTGAGAATCGCATGTAGCCGCCGCCCAGCTGCGTTGTGCCGGCGGGGAACGTCGTGGTCGGTCAGCAGCTTCACCTTCGTTTGCACCGCCATCGCGAGAACCTTAAGTCGGGCGGACCCTTCGCGGGATCCACGCCTAGAATGGCGGCGCTTTGGACCCACGCGCGGCCGACCTCCTCGGCCGCCCGATCGTCGGCCAACTCGGCTTTGTCGGCCTGGACGGCTACCCGCATGTCCTGCCCGTCTGGTTCGAGCATCGGGACGGCGATGTTCTAATCGGCAGTCCGGCCGGCGCATATAAAGGACGCGCGCTCGCGAGGGACGGCCGCGCTGCGCTCAGCGTGTCGACGGTCGAGAGGCCATACCTGATCGTCAGCGTCGTCGGCGACGCCACGGTGGAGCGGCTGCCGGAGAGAGAGCGCATCGAGTTCATCAGCGCCGTGGCGATCAGGTACCTCGGCGAGGTCAAAGGACGTGAGTACCTCGAGGTCTGGAGTCGCGGCGGGCACCCGGGCGACGGTGAGCTGATCCGCCTGCGGCCGCGGAAGATCAACTTCTACGTCAGCTGATCTTCGCCGCGAGTATGTTCTGCTCGGGGAGCGATGAAGATCACCGACGTCTCGGTGCAGGTGGTGGATGCGGGCGTGACCATGCTGTTCGCCGAGCGGTTGATCATGAACCTGGCGAACGTCATCGTCCGGGTCCAAACAGACGATGGTGTGGAGGGCGTGGCCGGCAGCAGCACGTACCTCGGCGCGCAGGCGGTGGCGGCCGCGCTCGCCGAGTTGAAGCCACTCCTCGTGGGCGAGGACCCGCTGTACCGGGAGCGCATCTGGCAGCGCCTGAACGAGGTCAGCATCCTGATGGTCCCTCCACATTCGCTTGCGCTCGTCGACTGCGCGCTGTGGGATCTCGCGGGCCGCGCCGCCGGCCTTCCGGTCTACAAGCTGCTCGGGGCCCAGCGGGACCGGCTGTCCGCATACGCGAGCTCGTTGACCTACGCAACTCTTGCCGACTTCCAACGCGAGATCGAGGTCTGGCTGCAGAAGGGTTTCCGGGCGATCAAGCTCCACGTTTGGGGCGACCCTGAGCGGGACGTCGAGCTGTGCGCCGCCGTAAGGGACCAGGTCGGACCCAGCGTTGCCTTGATGGTCGACGCGGTGGGGTCCTACAGCCTGGACGACGCCATCCGCGTCGGCCGCCACCTCGACGAGCTCGGCTACGAGTGGTTCGAGATGCCGCTGCGCGACCAGCACATCGAGGCCTACCGGACCCTCTCCCGCACGCTCGACGTCGCAGTCACATCCGGCGAGGTCCACACCAGGACGTTTCAAGAAGCTGCCAACTACCTGACGCGCGGCGCATGGGACATCGTGCGCATCGACGCTGCGATCTCCGGCGGGATCACGGCGACAAAAAAGGCTGCGAGCCTGGCCGAGGGCCTGGGTTTGCGCTGCGAGATCCACAGCTTCGGACACACCCTCGCCCAGGCCGCGAACCTGCAGGTGATGGGCGCCGTCGCCAACTGCAGATACTTCGAGTTTCCGATGCCGATAGGCGGTTACGGCGCGGGCATGCGGGACGAGATCGACCTCGAGCCCGACGGGACGGTTTGCGTTCCTCAGAAGCCTGGCCTCGGGGTCGAGGTCGACTGGGAGCGCATGGACGCGATGACGGTGGCGCGGTTCTGATGAAGGTGATCATCATCGGAGCAGGCGTGGTCGGCGTCACCACCGCTTATTACCTCGCAAAGTCCGGCCACCAGGTCACCGTCGTCGAGAAGGAGACGGAGGCCGCGACAATGGCCAGCGCAGGCAACGCGGGTCTCATCGCGCCGGGTCACTCGTTTGCGTGGGCATCGCCCTCCGCGCCGAAAGAGCTCCTGCGCTCGTTGACGGTCGACGACACCGCGCTGCGCGTGAATCCCTTCAAGGCCCCGGGCATGATGTTTTGGGGTCTGCGGTTCCTGCGCGAGTGCAACGCGGAGCGTGCGACGAAGAACACGCTGGTCAAGCTGCGACTCGCGCAGTACAGCCAGCGGATGCTCGATCAGATCGCGGCTGACGAGCAGATCGACTATGACGATATCCACGAGGGGATCCTCTACCTCTATCGCAACGCGAAGCGTTTCGAATCGGGCATCGAAAAGATGAAGCTCGTTCAGGAGCATGGGCAGAAGCAGGACGTCCTGGATGCCGACGGCGTCGTCGAAGCCGAGCCGTTCCTCGCCCCGGTCAAAGACAAGCTGGCGGGAGCCATCTACGGAGTCACCGATTCGAGCGGCGACAGCGTCAAGTTCACGCGTGGGGTGCAGGCGGTGTGCGAACGGATGGGTTCGAGTTTTCTGCTGGGCAAGGGCGTGACGAAGCTGTCGGCGAGCGGCGGCAGGGTGCGCTCGGCGACGCTGGAGGGAGGCGAATCGCTGGCCGCAGACGTGTTCGTCCTCAGCGCGGGCGTCCACAGCCCGAAGATCGCGCGCACGGTTGGTGTGAGACTTCCGATCGCCCCGGCCAAAGGCTACAGCGCCACGTTTCCCATCCGAAGCAATGGCGGTCCGCAGATGCGGATCGGGGCGGTCGACGAAGAGCTGCTGGTCGCATGGTGCCGGATCGGCGATCGGTTGCGGATGACGTCGAGCGCCGAGTTCACCGGGTACGAGACGACATACAACGACCACGACCTGAGGTTGATTCGCAAGCTCGCGTCAGACCTGCTTCCTGAGGCGGCCGAGTACGACAAGGGCACCTATCGCGCCTGCAACCGGCCGATGACCCCCGACGGACCACCCATCCTGGGCCAGGCAGGACCCGACAACCTTTACATCAACAGCGGTCACGGGCACATGGGATTCACGATGGCGTGCGGGTCCAGCCGCATCGTGGCCGACCTTATCGACGGGAGGAAGCCTGAGATCCCGGTCGAAGGCCTGATGCTGAACTCTCGGCCTTAGCCGGCTTCAGATCCCCTCGAAGCTCCAATGCCGCATCTGGGCATAACCCCGGTTAGTCCGGACTATCGGGCCTTTGTGCCCGCGGAAATATTGGATAGTCCGGACTATCCGGTATTGCGAGGCGCGGCTGCCACTCAAGTGACGATCAACTCTCCGTTGGCGTTCTCCAGGACGATCTCCTCGACGCCGTCTACGTCGGCCCCGCGCACCTCATACATGGTGGACGGGCCGAGGAGAAGCTCGAGCTTCTCTCGCAGTCGGTCTGGCTCGGTGGACCCGACGATCACACGGCGCAGCGTTGTCGCGCCCCCGCCGTGGGAGGCCGCAACCTGTCCTGGATGGAGACCGTCGGGGATCCTCCACTCGATGACGAACGGCATTGGGCTCGGATTCGAGCCCTGGTCGACATCTTGCGTCCGCCAGCTGAGCACCTGGCCGTCGGGCAGCTTCCGCGAGCCTTCGACGACCGGCGGCAGGTCCCAGCCCGCCATCTCCAGCTTCGCGCGAATCGCGTCGAGGTCGCGTGTCCTGATCGCCCAGGCGACAAAAGTCCTGCCTTGATTGAGCGCCGTCGCAACGCGCACGCCGAGCCGGCTGCCGGCCGCCTCGTCCTGATCGACGACAGCGATCAGCTCCAGGTACTGCAGACCCAGAGGCACGATCTGATTGGCGGTCCCCACCTTCGGGTGACGGCCCCCCGGGACTGCTCGCAGGGCAAACCGTTCGTGGATGCGCCGCGCTGCCTCGTCGAGGTCTTCGACGGGAAGCAGCACATGGTCGACCACCGTCGGCGGTTCGAGTCCTGGGGCCGACTGGCTGAAGTCAGGCATCACCAACCCCCATACGCGACCCAACCTCCATCGACCGTGACATGGCTGCCCGTGATGTAACTCGCATCGTCGGAGGCGAGGAACACGGCCACCCGCGCCACCTCCGCGGCCTCGCCGAATCGACCCATCGGAGTCCTGCGCTCGATGTCCGCCGCCGTGAAGGCGCCACTTGCCTGGCTTTTGACACCCAGTCCCGTCGAGATGTAGCCGGGGTCGAGACACACGACGCGCACGTTATCCCTCGCCCACTCCGCGGCAAGGACCTTGGTGAGGCCGATCAACCCGTGCTTGGCCGCCGTGTACGGAACTCGTCGTGGCAGGCCGACCTCTCCGATGATCGAACCGATCTGGATGATGACGCCGCTCTTCTGCGGCACCATCAAGCGGCCGGCCGCCTGTGCGCCATAGAAACAGCCACTCAGGTTCGTGTCGATCACGCCCGCCCACTCGTGTGCCTCGAGCTCGAGCGCCGGCTTGATGACGTTGATCCCGGCGTTGTTGACCCAGATGTCGAGCCGACCGTAGCGCGCCACCGCAGCCTGGGCGAGAGCGCGCGCCTCCTCTGGGCGGCGCATGTCGGCCGCAAATCCGGAAACGGGAAGGCCTTCCTGAGCGAGTGTCGACGCCGCCTTCTTGGAGCCTGTCACGACCGCGACCCTGCCCGCGAGCCGGCGCGTGTTTGTCGGGTTCTGTGTCATGGGCGGCGGAAGGTGATGTTAGCCCGATCCGGTCGACTAACCTTGAGCCGTGGCTCCGCCGCGGCCGCTGCGAGTGCCTGGGCTGATGGAGCCGATCAGCCATTTCGCCGACGCGGTGATCGCGGGAAAAACTCTGTACGTGTCGGGACTCGTCGCGACCGACGGGCAAGGCAATATCGTCGGAGCCGGCGACGTGGTCGAGCAGACGCGGCAGATCTTCCGCAACCTGCGCCGCATACTCGAGTCGGCCGGCGCGACACCGTCCGACGTGGCGAAGCTGACCATCTTCATGCGCGACGTCGACCAACGCCCCCTCATCAACCCGGTCCGCCAGGAGTTCTTCGGTGCTCACCGTCCCGCCAGCACGCTGGTCGAGGTGAGCGCGCTCGTCCGTCCCGAGCTCCTGCTCGAGATCGAAGCGGTCGCCCAGCTGCCGGACTAGCCTCGAACCTCCACGACCATCTCGATCTCGACCGAGATCTGAAATGGGAGGGAGCTCATCCCGACCGCCGAGCGTGCGTGCTTCCCGGGATCCCCAAACGCCGCGACCAGGATGTCGGACGCGGCGTTGATCACCTTCGACTGTTCTTCGAATTCGGGTGCGCAGTTGACCATACCCAGGAGCTTGACGATGCGCGTCGCTCGATCCAGGTCGCCAATGACTTGCTTGAGGCTGCCGAGGCAGTTGAGGATGGCCAGCTCGGCCGCCTGTCGGGCGGCGTCGACGTCGAGGTCCTGCCCCACCTTTCCGCGGTAGATGTACTCGCCGTCTTCTCGCCGCGGGCCGTGGCCCGCGAGGAAGACCAGGTTGCCTGTCTTGACGGCGCTTACGTAGTTGAACATGGGTGTCCCCGGGTCGGGCACCTTATGGCCCAGCTTCGCGAGACGATCTTCTACCTGGGACATCGATCCTCCTTTCAGCTCCTATCCAACAACGATGCGTGCGGGCCGTTGACGCCCGCGCCGGGCCACGGGCCCGGCGCCACGTCCGGAAGCTCGACGGCTTCGACGTGCTCCTTGGAAACGCGCATCCCGCGAGCGCGATAGTTCGCCAGCGCGTGTGGGGCGTCGAGTGTGCACGTGTGGACCCACACGCGCCGGGTTCCCATCGCCCACGCTCTCCGGATCGCCTCGGTGAGGAGCCAGCCGCCCAGCCCGCGGCCCATGAACGCCGGAAGCACTCCCAGGTAGGCGATCTCGACCTCGCCGTCTGCGATGCCGTCGAGCTCGAAGTAGGCCGCGGGCGTGCCGCCTTCGTACATCACCCAGGTTTCGACACGCGGATGGCTCAGCCGCTCGAGCCACTGCTCATACGACCACGGCAGGCGGTCGATCCAATACCAGTTTCCACCCGCCGCCGTGTAGAGGAAGCGTCCGAGCTCGGGAGACACGACCGTCGCCCTGCGTATCTCGACCCGTGTGGCCGGCTCATGCGAAGGCCGCAGCTCGGAGGGAGCAGTCATCTCGAGGCTCCAGGTGGTGACGTCGACGCGCACGGCCGCAGCATGGCACGGGGGTCAGAATGATGGGCGATGCGGCTGTACCGCGACCCTGACGCGCCGGGCCGTCTGGATTTCGACCGCGGCCTTTACGAGCGGATCGCGAAGACCGATCGGAAGCAACTCGTGCATGCACACATCGTGCCGATTCGCAGCGGATACGCGTGGCAGGTCAAGGCCGGCTCGGTGGTCCGCTTGCTCACCGTCGAAGGGCCTCAGGTCTGCGACCTGAACCTCTGGAGCATGAACAACCCGCGCGAGCGGTTCTGGGCGGCGCGGACGCGTCAGCTGCAGGGCGCGCACGTGACCACGTTCGACCGCCTGTGGTCCTGCCTTCCGTACCTGCGGCCGATGGCAACCATCGGGAGCCGCTGCGACCCTTACCTCTACAAGCTCCTCGACGACCGCGACTACGATGTCACCTGCCACAACAACCTGACGCGCGCGGTCGCGCCTTACCACCTGACCGAGTTGGACGTCCACGACGTGTTGAACGTGTTCCAGGTCACCGGCCTCGACCCAGTGCACGAGATCTATTTCATGGAACCAAGCCCGGCGAAGCCAGGCGACTTCTTCGAATTTTTTGCGGAGATCGACCTTCTGTGCGCCATCTCGACGTGCCCTAGCGGCGACCTCTCGGAGTGGGGCTGGGGTGCGGATGGCGCCGACCCGGTGGCGAACTGCCACCCGATCGGGGTCGAGGTATGCGAGGTCGACGGCGAGGTACTCGAGGGATGGAAGCCGCCCGAGCCGGTCAGCATCGATTCGGTGTACGAGCGCGGCGCGCGGTGACTATGGGCACCTCCTAAAGGCAGGAGGGGCGGCGGGGGCCTCTCGGTCGAGGCCCCCACGTGCTCCCCGATTTAGATCCCGGCGCTGGACCGGCTGATGACGCCCAGGACCTGCTGCTGGTAGTACAGCATCGAACCGCCATCCGCCAGCACGCCCGACGGGTAGTGCGTGGAAACGGACAGCGTATAGATATTGGTTCCAGAGATCGCCAGGCCAAAGTAGTCGCCGATGAACGACAGCCTGCATGGATCGTCGTGCGAGGCGCATGCCATCTGGCCGAGGCCATCCCGCGTCTGCAGATCCGCGGTCGTTCCGTCCGGCTTGACCAGCAGCCCGGGCTGCTGCGGGTCCCAGGTGAAGTTCGACGCCCTCATGTTCGTCCCGACAACGGATGCGCCAGTGCCGCTGTCCTTGTAAGCCTGGACCGACACGTCGATGCAGAAGTTGGACCGGCCCTGGTCCTGCGGGATGATGCTTGCATCAGTGGGGCAGGTCGCCCGCCGGTCGTAGAACGCGACCGCCACCGCGCCATTCGGCCCCGCGGCCACCGCCGGTTGGAAGTGATCGGCGACGCTCCCTGAGGCGATGTCGTCGTTGACCGGCATCGGCTGGCTCCAGGTCTGTCCCCCATCCGTCGACTGGACATGCCATCGCGAAACGTGGTGTTCGTGTCACGCACCGAGCCGACACCGATGATGCGGCCCGAGGCGGCCCGCACCGGAGTGGTGAAGGTGTTTCCGTCGTCGCTCGACCTGGTGACAAACATGTCGGCGACGGTGCTCTTCGTCCCGATATTGGCGTACGCGACGTACAGGTCGCCTGACGGGTCGACCGCAGGCTGGCTGAATTGGTCGCGAAGCTGGTCGACGGAAGCGGAGACGATGGTCTGCGCCTTGGAGAAGGTCTGGCCGCGGTCCCGTGACACCGCGAGCCTGAGCTTCACCGTGCTGCCCACGTTGCCGTTGATGATGTCCCACGTCGAGTAGACGTGGTCCTGGAACTTGTTGCCCGGGTAGTGGTTGACGGCCACCCACTGTTTGTCCTCGACGTGGCCGAGCTGGAAGGAGCTCGAGTTGGGAACCTGTTCGAGGGCCTGTGCGCCATTGCCCGTCACCCAGTGAGCGCCGAGGTCGTCGCTGTAAGACACCGTGATCTCCCCGTCGGGGTGCAGGTTCGTCCAGAACGCGTTGAAGGGCAGCATCGTCTGATAGACACGCCCCTTTGTGTCGAAGGCCACGTTAGGGTCGGTGGTGTTCGTCCAGCTTGGCGGCATGCGCTGGTTCAGTACGCCAGGCGTCGTTTCGGTCGTCGAGCAGTCATAGCCCTGGACGATGTTGTTCGAGTGAGAGAGAGACGTCCCGTCGATCTTGTAGCTGCCGAGGTAGAAGTTGTAGTTCGTCGAAAATTTGTCGAAGAAGAACTTGGACGAACCGACTATCTGTTCCGATCCGGGATTGACGGCGAGATGCGATTCAGAGTGGTTGGCATTGAAGTTGTCGGCGCTGGGCCCTACGCAGCCGCCCGCCACGGGAGGGAGCTCGGGATATCCGCCTCCGCTGGTGGGAGAGCTGACCACGACGTTTGTCGCCGAGACCGGCGACAACCAAAGACCGGCCGCCGGTGTCAAGCCGGACGGCCAAATGGCTATCCCGGCGACCATCGCCAGGAACGCGGCCCTCATGCCGCTTCTGTGATGCAGAAGGAGCCTTGACATGCCCGAACCTCCTCACGAAACCCCCCAACTGCCGGCAGCTACCGACCCGCTCCAAAACAACCTAACGGTTCCCATTTGAGAAGACAAGCAAGCCGTTGGATCGGGCGTTGCATGCTGGGACGGCCCGCCATACACTCAATCAACTGGTTCACGAAATAGGGAGGACGCCATGCGCAGGCTGCACGCACCAGGCCTCTTGATCATCGTCGGCTTGATCGCTCTCGCCCCTATCGGCACGGCGATCGCGAAGAGCGGCCCGCTCAATGTCGACGTGAGCCAGCGCCATCTCAACGAGTCCGAAGAGGCGATCGCCATCAACCCCACGAACCCGAGCAACATCGTGATCGTGACCAACGTCGGGCATGCCGAGGCGGGGCTCACGGCAGGCATGTTCGAGGCGGTCAGCTTCGACCGCGGCGCCACATGGTCGCGAAAGCTGATCGGCAACCACGACATCCTGGGCGACGCCTGCTGCGACCCGACGCTGTCGTTCGACGAGTTCGGGAACCTGTTCATGAGTTACCTGTTCGAGGCGGAGAATCAAGTCCCGATCGCGCTGAGCACGGATGGAGGCCTGAACTTCACCGTGATCGCCAAGGTCGTGGCCCCGCCGCAAGGCACCCCAACCAAGACGAGCGGCGACAATCGCGGGCTGTTTCGGTTCGTCGACCAACCGACCATCACCGCGGCCGAGGGTGAGGTCTGGGTGGTGTTCAACGCCGGTGGGCCCATGTTCGCGACCGGTGCCGCCGTCACCGGCTTCGGCCAGGTTGGTTCGTTCTTTCAAGGTGAGGTCGTCCCGGGAACCAACAACTGCACGTATGGCGATGTCGCGATCGGACCGGCAGGCCAGGTGATGCAGGTGTGCACGCTCACGGAGAGCGGCCAGGGTGGCGGAAGGCTCTTCGTCAGCGTCGACCCGGACGGGCTCGGGCCGGCGAATTTCGGGAATCGCGTGTTCGTCGCCGAAACCCATGTTGGCGGGTTTGATTTCATCCCCGCGCAGTCAGATCGATCGATCGATGCCGAGCCAGGCCTGGCGTGGGATCGGACCGGAGGGAGGCACAACGGCCGCGTCTACGCCGCCTACACCAAGGAGATGCAGAACGAGAGCGATAACACCGACATCTTCGTGCGCTTCTCAGACGACAACGGCGCGACATGGAGTCAGGGTGTGCGGGTCAACGACGACCCGACCGTGAACAGCCAGTTCCTGCCCAAGATCGCCCTGGACCAGACCACGGGCAACATCGCCACTGTCTGGTATGACGCGAGGCGGGATCTCGGCACCGGCGGCAGCGGCGATACGGATGGGATCCCGAACGACGACGCGCAGTTCTGGGGGGCGTTCAGCACGGATGGGGGAGCTTCGTTCGGGCCGAACATCCAGATCAGCGCCGGGACTTCGAACTCGCACGACTCAGGCAACGGCATCGACTATGGGGACTACTCGGGGCTTGCTTTCTTTGGTGGCGTTGCGCATCCAGCCTGGTCGGACAATTCCAACAGCACGGGAGACAACCCAGACGGCGCGCTCCACCAGTTGGACATCTACACCACAGCCTTGCGTCCCGCCTGAGAGCTCGAATCGCTAGCGCTGCAGCAGCAACATAGCCGCCGCCTGGATCGCGAAAAGGTACCGGTCGAATCCGGGGTCCGAAACCCGCCCAGATTGCGTTGGCGGTGTCGACCTCGATCAACGTCCGGGTCAGAAATGATGAGGCATGAAGAAGGGCCGGGTGGCGGTCCGGCCCTCTCCAATGGCGGTGGGACTGTTATGTCTTATGAGTGGCTCGTCGGGGGGACTGTGCTTGGTCGGCCGCCGGGTGCGTTGCTCGGCTTGCCGGGGTTGGCCGGCGGGGCAGGCGTGTGACCGCCGCCGTTTTGACGTGCGTCACTTGCGTGCCCGCGCGCACCGCTCGCCGCGTGCGACGCGCTGACAGCTTTTCCGTGAGTCTTCGCGAGCGCGCTGACACACTGGCCGATCCCGTGCTGGCCAGGTTTCAACGCGTCTTTGCACGTGTTGACCTGATCGACGACAGCCTCGCCCCAGGTGCTGGGATTTGCGCTGCCGGTGGCGGCCGCCTCAACGGCGACGCCTGCCGCGCCCAGGGCGAGCAAAGCGACTGCAAGACCGGCGGCTCCCTTGGCCGACACCAGGGTGGCCACCTTAGCGAGGACGGACATGTGAGAACCTCCTTTCAGATATGCAGCGTGGTACTGCGCTTGGGCCGGCGCCGGGCTTGAGCCACTAGCTCTGGCAGCTTCGTGATGAAGCTGTTGCTCCAGCCATCGGTCGAAACCGTTGCCGCTTTCCACGCTCATTCCTCCAGGGGGACTGTCGAGGTCGTCGAAATACCCATTTCGAGCCTGGACTGATCTCCGAGGCGGCTTCGAAGCCGCTGCTTTGCCGCAGCCAGACGAGACGCCACGGTCCGCTCGGGCACATTCAACGCCACTGCGATCTCGCGATTCGTGAACCCGTGAAGGTGGCGCAGCACGATCGCCGCCGCCTGCTTCGCCGGCAGGGAGCGCAGCGCTCGGATCAGGTCCGTCTGTTCGAGCTCGCCCGGATCGGGCTCATTCGGCCGACCGAGCCGCCGAAGCACCTCTCCGATCTCGTGAAGGCGATCGCGCCGCCGGTGGGTGAAGGCGACGTTCAGGGCTATCCGGTACATCCATGCCTCCGCCGGCGCGTCTTGCTTCCAATCGCCCCAGGCGCGAAACCCGCGCATGTAGGCCTCCTGGGTGGCGTCCTCGGCCGCCGCCGGGTTCCTCAGGATCAGCATCAGCGTGGCGAAGATGCGGCGGTAGGTCGACCGGTAGAGGCGGTCGAAATCCTCCTTGAGGCCCGGCCGGTAGGGGTCTTCAGGCGTTGTCATTCGACTCTCTGAAGGGCGTGACATTCAGGGCTTCTAACGCCAAGCGGGGCCATTGTTGGCGTTCGAAGAGATCGGAGGTCAGAATCCCCTTTCGACGATGTTGGAGCTCAAATGAGTGCTGATGGTGCTGGTGTTGGGCCCCCGGTAATGGCGGCGTTGGCCCGATTGCGGGTTCGCCTGAGCTTCGAAGTCGTCGGTTCTCCTTCGTGACCGCGCAAGACTCAAACCAGAATTTCCGGGACTCCGTCTCGCTCTCGCGGCTCGTCGACCCGCGGCCGACGCTGGAGAACCTAGCGCGCAACACCGGAATGACATATGAAGACGTCGTCCATCACGCGCTCGTGCGCTACGCCAGCTCCGGCGCGGAAGCGCTGCTCGCTATGGAGCCCCAGGCTTTGCGGGATCTGATTGCGGCTCGCAAGGCCGAGGACTGGGCCAAGGTCGCCGCCCTCATCGACTGGCTCGAGGCCGGCCTCGAGTCGCCGGAGTGGCACTGATCGGCGCGACCGGGCGGCCCTCGGTCAGGTCGAGCTGGGCGAAGCCCGAATCGAGGCGACGCGCGCCTGCCATCCACGGCAAGGGCGTCTTGAAAACAGGTCCTGCAAAGGCGAAGGAGTGATATTCGCCGTTCTCTCCGCACGGGTCGACACCCGCGGCCTCGATCTCACTCGCGAACCCCTCGCCGATGATCCGGCCGAGCCATGCCTCGTCTAACTTTGCTAGGTCGACGCAAGTGATCACCGCCCGTCCCCCCGAGCTTATGAACTCAGCGAGCAGGAGTGCCGGTGGCTCGCCCCAGATCGGCTCGATGTGCTCGAGCCCGCTGGCTCGGACGCGGTCCTCGTACCACGCACGAACATCAGCGAGGTGGATGTCGCCGAAGACCACGCCGGTAAATCCCTCCTCGTGCAGCGACGCCAGCTCGAGCCGGAGGTTGGCCTCCATATCGGCCCACGTGGTCGGGGTGGCCCTCAATCCGATCCCGACTGCTGCCGCCTGCGCTTCCAGCATCTCCACCCGCGTGGCGTGGAAGCGCACGCGCTGCGTGGCTGAGTCGTAGAAGGTGAGGAGCCGTGTCACCTCCATGCCGGCCCGGCGTGCCCGATCGAGCGCGAGCGCACTGTCCTTGCCGCCCGACCACATCAAAGCAAACCTGCCGCCCATCTCGGATCAGCATGCAGGTTCGCGAGGTCGGAGTTGTGGTCACATGGCCCCGTGAGAATCGTTTCACTGCTGCCGAGCGCAACCGAGTCCCTGTTCGCGCTCGGACTTGGCAAGAGCCTGGTCGCGGTGACCCATGAATGCGACTACCCACCTGAAGCCGCATCGCTGCCGGTCGTGACCCGGTCCACTCTGCGGCTTGAAACCACAAACAGCGCCGGCATCGAGGTCGCCGTATGGGCCGCGGCCACGGCAGGGCAGTCCCTCTACGCGGTCGACACTGACGCCATCCGGGCTTTGGAACCTGATCTGGTGGTCGCGCAAGACGTGTGTCGTGTCTGCGCGGTCTCGGCGGACCAGGTTATGCGGGACCTGGTCGGCATGCGACTGATCCGCCAGCACCCCCATTCCCTGGAAGACGTCCTCGCCGACATTGAAGAGCTGGCAATGGAGTGCGCGGTCGATCCCGGACCGTTGGTCCGCAGGTTGCGTGACCGCATCGACAAAGTGGCTCAAGTGACGTCGAGGAGACCGCGATTGCGTGGTGTGTTCCTTGAATGGTTGGACCCCCCGTACCCAGCAGGGCACTGGACTCCTGATCTGCTCGAGCTCGCGGGCATCGACGACCCGCTAGCTCGAGCCGGGGTTCCTTCGGTTCCGATTCGCTGGGAGGACGTCGTCGAGGCTCGACCCGATCTACTCGTCATTGCACCTTGCGGATTCGACAAGGACCGTGCCGAGAGGGAGGCCGCCGTGATTGCACCCTTCATCAAATCCGCTGGCATCAGTCGAGTCGTTATCTTTGACGGCTCCGCTTACTTCAATCGACCTGGACCCAGGCTGATTGATTCACTCGAGCTGCTAGCTCAGGCGGCTGGCGAATCCTGAACCCAGAAACGTGGTGAAGAACCCACTCGGATTGCAATGGAAACTGAGGTCCTCGACGCCACGGGCCCTCAAGGCCGGCGAAGGCACGAGTAGACCACCAGGTCGTGCCAGCCGCCGTGCCGGTACTGGGCGCCTCGGAGCACGCCCTCTTTAGCGAACCCCGCATTCTCGAGCGCACGTTGCTCAGCCAGGTTGTCAATGTCGGTCATCGCCTCAATCCGGTTGACCGGAGACGTGGCGAATAGGTGGTCGGCAAGAACGTGCTGGGCCCCACTGCCATAGCCGTGTCCTCTTGCCTCCGGTATCAGGTTGATTCCGATGTTCCACGCGACCGACTCCGGATTGGGACCATATCGGACCTCGCGCCAGCCGACGGTACCGATCGGCTTGTGGTTCGTTTCCAACTCCACGATCAGGGTTCCACCCTGCGCACTGATCAGTCCGGTCTTTTGAATACGTCCTCTAATCGGGCCCCCTGGTACGCCAAAGTCGTTGAATTCGCCGACGTACTCAGTCGAATGCCATAGTTCGAGCAGTTCCGCGTCATCTGCGGTGACTCGTCATAGACGCACCTTGTTTCCATCGATCGCGCGATCATCGTTCGTTTCCACAGTTCGATTCTTCCAGAGCCCCGCCACTCACTAGCGTGGGTTGGCGCGGTTCATCAGACAAGGCTAAAGTCCTAGGACGCGTCCGGCCAGTGCCGGGGCTTAGCTTCCGGCGCCATCGCCGTGCGGCAATGCCCTCAGGTGATCGCGAGCGAACCGCTCAGCCTGAGTAGGGTGCAAACAGTTTCCAATGACCCTCGGAGACGACTTCGACCGTGTCGTCGACGACCTTTATGGCGGTCTGATCGTCAATCGCGTAAGCCGGCACTGGTATTCCGGCCGCCCATTTCTCCAGGTTCGCCAGGGAGTTATCCGGGAAGCGCTCGTGATCCAGGTGCGGCGCCAACGAGAAATCGACCAGTCCCAGCGCTTCGTCGCTGCCGACTGGCGGGTTATGGCCATCGTAGGTCTCTCCGAAGTCGGTGGTCACCACCATGCTCCCCGCGCTCACCCCCACGTAGACCGTCTCACTCCGCAGCGAGGGCAAGAGATCTGCGAGTCCGGACTGCCGCATCCAGTAGCAGAGATAAAAGGCACTGCCGCCCCAAACCAGCAGAGCATCAGTCTCCTGAACCGCCGGGATCCAATGTTCTTTTTTTATGCTGGGTAGCGCGGTGAGCTCCAGCACTCCCAACGACTTCCAACCCAATCCACACAAAGGGCTGGGAGCTGATCCGGTGATGAACTGGTAGGACCCTGAAAGCCCACCGAGGTGGGGATAAATCCCGGTGGGAATGCAAAGGGCGCTCGACTCGGCAATCGGTTTGCCCAGCAGGTCGGCCAGCGTCTGGTGGATGCTCGTGTTGCTGATACCAGCGGAAGTGAGAAGAAACTTCATGATGCCTCTCGTAGGTTAGAGCTCCGCCAAACTCTCGTGCGCGCAACGGACGTAAACGTCCCGTAGGTCTTCGCCGGGAGGCGAGATGTATCCAGGTCTACACGTGCCGCTCGTCGACCGACGAGACGTTCGAGACCGCGCAGGAGATCGTGCGCCGCGCTCCACCCGATGCAAGTGCGGCCCCAGCAAGTGCAACGAGTGGTGGGCCGTGGTTTCCGTAACGCGAACCAAGTGACCGTCCAAGGTCCGCGCATCAAACTAGCCTGAAACATGAGCGACGTTTACGCCCGGCGGGGCGAGGACCTTCGATTGCGAGGTGGTGATGCCTGAGCCACGAGTCGACCTGCTGGTACATCTGCGCCTCTCCGACGAAGCAAGCGGCGCGGCAGCGGAACGGGACGCCCTGTTCCGGCTCGACGAGGCGATCGACAATCGTTTTGGCGAAGAGTACGACGGCAACGACGTCGGCGAAGGGGAGTTCCTGGTGCACTTGGTGCCTAGGGGAGATCCCGACGAACTCCTCCATGAGGTCGTGCAGATGATCCCCCGCGAGCTCCTGCGCAATGGCTCGTATGCCACAGTCAGGACTAGTGGCCGAGACGAAGACCTCGAGCGGGTTGTGCCGCTCGCAGGCGAACCACGGCGCCGAGCAGACGTCAAGGTCCGCAAGCCCCTGTCCTTCGGGATGATTTCCGGCGGGCACTGCGCGGATAACAAGGGCCTGCGCGATTACCTCGACTTAGTTTGGAAGCGTGCCCGCGAGCTTCCAAACCGCTCGCAGGGAGCAGCGAGCCTGATCGTGATTTGGTACGTAGGCGGTGACATATCGTCGCCTGAGCAGCAGCGCGAGCGGGTGAAGATTGAGATCCGGGCTGAGCAGGTCCTCGGATCAACGGTAGAGATACCTCGGGAGGTCGCCGCGTCCGCAAACCCTGAGAAGCTTGTCGCTGGAGCGCTCGCGAGGGTACTTGAAGTATCGGAAGCTCTCGTCAAGCGCCGCAAGCTCGGTTGGAACACGACGGAGACCCGAGCAGCGGTCGAAGCCCTAACCGAGGCCTAACTCAGCAGCAGGGCGGGCGCCCTGCCGGATCTATCTCCGGCGCGCCGTGGCCGACAGCTTTCGGATCGGTGTGCTTAGGAACCAGAGCAAGTCAATCGTCTCGACGACGAGGTACAAAGCAATGCCGAAGGCGGTCGGGACGCCAATAACCAATTCAATGACGTCTCGCAGCGGGTGCGGTTGATGCAACAGCCACGTGAGTCCCGGAATTGATGAGGCACCGGTAGCGTCCAAATAGCCGCCCAGGATGAAGCCGGCGACAACTAGAGCGACCAGGGCAGCGAGGCCGATCGCTGCGAACTTCCGCATGACGACACGATCATGCGCCGGTCGGCACTGAGCCGGGTCAGGCTGAATCCTCCGTCCAGGGGCCGTAGTTTCCGTAACTCGAACCGGATCGAGGTTTGTGGGCGGACGATAGACCTAAGCCGGGCTACTCTGCGAGATCGCCTCGAATCCGCCGATTAGGAGGCGATGATCAGATTCGGAAATGCGCGCCCCCGCGACAGCGGCCAGGATCCGATCCGCCGTAGGTTGCCAGCGGGCGTCGACCTCGCCGAGTGGAAGGGTGACCGCAAGCGGTTCGAGCGCCTTCGCAAAAGCGGCGATGCCAACGGCTTCGAGGGCACGCCTGCGAGCTTCGGCCAAGGCGACCGGCGGGGCTGGGACTTGCACGTCCGGTCTCACCCTCGAGGCTGCGCGCGCGATCGGTCGCACCGAAGCCGGCGTCGTCGGTCGTAGGGTCCGGACCAAGCCAAGAATGTCCCGCGCCCCTGCCCAACGGCGGAGTTCTGTTGATTCGACCAGTGCAATGGCCTGCCTGACAGCAATGAGCGATACGGGACTTGCTGCTTTTTCATTGATGTCTTCGAGCACCTCCTCGGTGACGCCCCATACGTACCCGGACCACCGATCATCGCGGCTCGTCAACGATCGAACGGCGTAAACCACGACCGCCGCCGCTTGCGCCATGTAGTCGTCGCGGTCGCGCTCGAGTATGGCCGCTTCCAGCGCATCCGCTTCAGTCCTAAGTGAGCTACCGGCTTCGCTTCGCTGTTCGACAACTGTCCAGGCCCGGTCAAGGATCCCGCGAGCTTGGTCCAGAAGCGGTACCTTTTGGCGGCCCCGCACCCGACCGAGCAGGAGCTCGGCAACCGCCAGACGCCCGCTTCTGTCGTCCATTGACCCGTCAATCATGGATTGCATACTGCGCTACGGCCCTCCGTTCCACCTTCCCCACGGCCCCGGTTCGCGTTATGGAAAGCCCGTCGAATTGGCGTGGGCCGTAGTTTCCGTAAGCGAACCGCCGCCGTGTCGTCGTTGGGTCACGAATCAGCCTTCCTAGGAAGTAAGTAACTGGACGACGCGGACGACCAACAGGACGAACAGAGCTCCGATAACCACAAAGAGGCCAACCAGGACCACGGAAGCAACGCCATGGAGAGCCGGGAGCAAAACGTATCCAAGACCCGCGATTGCGACCGCAAGCCATAACAGCGCATAGATGGTCCGTACGAGGTTCCCGGGATCCGTCGCTAACGGAGACCACCCGCGGTACAACGACATGCATTAGTAACGCGCATCCTGGACGCGGTGGTGGGTCGCGGTGGACTCGAACCACGTCTTCAACATCAGAAGACCAACGGCCGTCTGAGGTCTGCTGCGCTCGGGGTGGGCGCCTAACGCTCCCCTGATTCAAGAACAGGAGCGCTGCAGCCGGCCTTATGGGTATTCCTGAAGTCTTGCCGGGCTATTCGTTGTGAGCTAGAGCACGCCAGCAGGTGGCTGCGCACCGGGTGCTCTTGCCACAATGGCTTTATGCCAAAGAACTACTTCGATGAACGAATAGCGAAAGGGTACGAGGCTAAGTGGCCGGAAATATTCGAGCCCGCGGTCGTTGACTCTGCCGTGAGCTTCCTCGCCGATCTGGCCGGTTCAGGCTCGGCTCTTGAACTCGGCATCGGCACCGGTCGTATCGCGTTACCGCTCAGCGGGCGGGGCGTTCGCGTGCATGGGATTGAACTGTCGCCGGCGATGGTCGCCGTGCTCCAAGCGAAGCCGGGCGCAGACAAGATCGCCGTGACGATTGGCGACTTCGCGACCACCAGGGTGGAGGGATCGTTCAAACTCGCCTATCTCGTTCGAAACACGATCACGAACCTGACGACGCAAGACGCGCAGGTTGAGTGCTTCCGCAACGTCGCCGCGCATTTGAAACCTGGCGGCTGCTTCGTAATCGAGGTTTACATTCCGGAGCTACAACGTCTCCCGCCGGGCGAGACCATCCACGCGTTCACGGTGACCCCAACCCACCTCGGTTTCGAGGAGTATGACGTCGCCACGCAAATCGCGTTCTCTCACCACTACTGGGTCGTGGACGGCCAACTTGAGACCTTCTCGGCGCCGTTTCGATACGTGTGGCCATCCGAGTTGGATCTCATGGCGCGACTCGCTGGAATGACTTTGCGCGAACGATGGGGTAGCTGGACGCGTGAGCCCTTCACAAGCGACAGCAGGAACCATGTTTCGGTTTGGGAGAAGAGGACGGAGCACTCAGACAAATAGGGTCATCCGGCGCAGGATTCTCACGCGGCTTCTGGCGCCGACCCAAGATCTGACTGTGCTTCGCGGAGCGGGTCGGGAATACGGCCGCCGAGTCGAAGCAGGACGGCTCCGGCCAGCACCGCGGCAACCGCGCCACCCCACCAGATGGCGTCTGGCGAGGTCTGCAGGAGAAGGCCACCAATCGCCGGGCCGAGGGCCAGGGAGATGCTGAAGGTCAGACTGTAGAGAGACAGGTAGCGGCCGAGAAGATGGGCTGGAGCCATGTCCGCGACCAGTGGCCCGAGAACGTTAGTGTGTACGCATTCGCCGATTGCGAAGACGATCGCAACGCCGGCGAGGAGACTGGTCGCAGCGAACTCCGAGTGGATGAGCGTCGCCGGCAGGACCGCGAGCAGGCTGACCGCAAAAAGCGCGCTTGCCGCCGCGAAAGCGTGTGTGCGTCGCATCCGTGCGACTAGGCGCACCGCTGGGATCTGCGCGATGACGACGAAGGACGTGTTGACGAGAACGATGATCCCGATATCGGCAGGGCCGAGCGGTGTGTGGGTCTTTGCAAATGGGGGCAGGATGTTGGAGAAGAACGTGTGGCCGACGACGACGAGCACGATATTCGCTGCGATCACGGTGAGGAAGAGCCGATCTCGAGCGACGGCGCGAAAGCCGGTTCCGTTGGCGTCTGTCGCTGTGACGGTCTCGGCTCGCGGGCTCGGTACAGCGGCGAGCACGATCAGCGCGAATGCGGCGTAGGTGACGGCGTCGAAGATATAGAGCGTTTGGAACGAGCTGAGCCGCTGTGCGAATGCGACGATGAAGCCGGCTACGGTCGCGCCGGAGCCGATGCCAAAGTTGCCCGAGACGCGGTTAAGAGCGAAGGCGGCCGTTCGCTGCTCGCGCTTGACCAACGTGATGGTCAATGTCCGGTTGGCCGTCCCTGCCGCGCCGATTCCGGCTCCGCTGACAATCGCGCAGGCAAAGGCCTGCCAGGGACTGTCTACGTAGGCGAAGCCGGCGTAGCCTA
>VBII01000001.1:0-1984 GCA_005887735.1 Chloroflexota bacterium | reverse complement strand
CGGGGCGGCGATTGCGGCCGTCCCCATGGTCGCCGCGAGAACCAGTCCGGCTATCGACGTTGAAAAGCCACGTATCTGGTGCAGGTAGATGATCTCAAAGGGAAGAACGAGCCCGTAACCGAAGTAGTTGAGGGCGTTTCCCGCTTGAAGGATGAGCACGGGGCGAGGGAGCCCGGTGCGCCAACCCGCGATGAAGTGTGAGACGCGGCGGTTCATCCGCCTGAACGCCTCGCCGCGGCGCGAAAGTCGTACGGGGCAGCCGGGTGACGTTCATGGGATCCGATCCTGGTGCAATAGGCTCCACACCGCGTGAGCAGGCGCGGGCGAAAGACGGCAGCGGCGAGCAGGTGATGCGTGTTCATACTTCAATGGCGCCGCCGACTTCTCGCAGATGATCCCGGAAGGTCAGCGAAGGCGTCCTTTGGCGCTCGGCAAGGTAGGTATCAAACTGAACCTGCTTGCGCAGGGAAATGCCTCCACGCATGCGCTCGGCTTGACGCGCTTCAGTGTCGCGGATCGTCTCTGCGAGCGTGAAGACATCCGCTGCGACGGCCAATGGAACGAAAAGCACCCCATCGTCATCGGCCAGGACCAGATCCTCCCTGTCCACCGTCCAATCTCCCACGGTCGCACGCTCCAACGCGCCGTCAGGACGTAAATCGAGACGTTGAGGGCCGGTCGGGATCGCTCCGAGACTGATCACAGGCAACCCAATCGCACGTATGTCAGACGTATCGCGATGCAGGCCCCAGATCACGATGCCGTCGAGTCCAGCCGCGTGGGCTTCAAGGACAACAAGATCGCCTACGCAGCTTTCGTCGAGCCGTCCGCCGTTGTCGACCACCAGCACGTCGCCCGGAGCAGCCTCCTGCAGCGCTTCCAGGAAGATGTCGACGCTGCCGGAGTGTCGAGCAGGGATTACCCGCCCGGCCAGGCGGCTTCCTGGAACAACAGCTTGCAAGAGCGCGGGGGCGCAGCGCACTGGTGTTCTCTCACTCCCACCCGTCACGCATCAAACCCATAGCCGTGAATGAGCGTTCGCCCCTGCGTCACGGGCAGCGCCCCTCAGTGACCAGGTGGAGGTTCATCTGCACACACCTCGTGCACGCCGACCCCATCGGCGACGGCAGGTGGTTAGCGAGCGAATTTGCGCCGACGTAAAGGTCAAGCGCGATCAGCGCGTCTCCTCGACGACGGCCCAGGCCTCGATCTCGACCCTCGCAGCGAGCGGGAGCGCGGAGGTCGCGAAGGCGGTCCGTGCTGGCAGCGATGAGCCAAAGAAGTCAGCGTAGGGACCATTCAGAGCCGGCCAGTCCGCGAGGTCAGCCAGGTACACGTTGACTTTGATGACTTGTTCTCTTGTCACACCGGCGTCGGCGAGCACGTTGCCGAGATTGCGGAGCGTCTGCTCGAGCTCGGGTCCGAAGCCGCCCTCGACCATCTTCCCGTCGTCGCCCAGGCCGATCTGACCTGACGTGGCGATCGTCTGTCCAATCCGACACCATGGGCTGTACGGTCCGACCGTCTTTGCCATGAATCGCTCCTCCTCTATTTCGTCTCGGCCTGCGGGACAAACTGCGCGACTCCCTTTCCGAAGGACCAGTTCTCCCTATGAACCTCGCCGAAGTCGATAAACACGTCGTCAGGACTCACTCCCACCGTCTCCGCCCGCAGCTGCGCTGCGCCATAGGTACTCATTCACCCCCTCCCGTTTTGGGCTTTCGAATAGGACCGTCGAGTCACACATCGGACCGTAGTAGCTCTCGATACCGACTGTCTTGAACGATCGTGCGACTGGATGGGCAACTACCGTCCCGACTAACTTCGGGGCCTGCCCCTATGACGGGTTCAATGAAGCACCGCGAGCGCACTCGCGCCGACGAGGGCCAGCGCAAGCGCGGCGTTTACCACGCGGGCTCGACCTGAGTCGCGGAGCAACGGCGCGATTGATGTGCCGGCGACGAGCCATATCGCGCAGATCGCA
>VBII01000265.1 GCA_005887735.1 Chloroflexota bacterium | reverse complement strand
GCGCCGCTCGTACTGCGCCGCGCGCCGTCGAACTTTCTCGTCGAGGCTCGCGACAAGGAAGAACTTGTGGTCCGCATCGGGGAACACGACCGTGCCGATGTCGCGCCCTGCCATGACGACTCCCGAATGCGCCATTTGCCTCTGCTGGTCGACCAGCGCCTTGCGGACGCCCGGGTTGGCGGAGATGATCGGAAGCGCGTCCGCATAGTCGGTGTCGTAGATGCCTTCGGTGAGCTCGACGGCGTCGGCCCATACACGTTCGCCCTCGATGCGAATGGTGGTCGACTCCGCGAGCCGGGCCACAGTTTCGCTGTCATGGGGGTCGATGCCCCGTTCCATCACGAGCCGGGTGAGGGCTCGATACATGAGGCCGCTGTCGATGAACGGAAGACCAAGGCGCTCGGCCACACGTTTCCCGACGGCCGATTTGCCGGAGGCCACGCCGCCATCGATGGCGACTATCACTCGATTTCCAAACCCGCGGCACGTCGCACCGCAGTCACCTCGCCGCTCGACAGCACGCGCCAGCCTCCAGTCTTCAGACGGCCGAGTCGCAACGGCCCGAACGCTGTTCGTCGGAGCGCGATGACCTTGCGCCCGACCGCCAGCAGCATGCGCCGGACCTGGCGATGCCGGCCTTCGTGGATCACGACGCGCAGCTCCGCGCGCCCGGAATCGCGGTCACCCGTGGTGGCGCGAATGACCTCGACCTCCGCGGGCGCCGTCATGCCGTCGTCCAGCTTCACCCCGCGGCGCAGGGCTTGAATGTCTCGCGTGGTCGGGATGCCCGCGGTCACGACCGCATATTCCTTCGCGATCTTGTATCGCGGGTGGGTCAGCCGGTAGGCGAGGTCTCCGTCGTCGGTAAGCAAAAGCAGCCCGGTGCTGTCGGCGTCGAGACGGCCGACCGGAAAGATCCGGTGGCCTGACCTGCCCTCCTGCCCCACCACGTCCAGGACCGTCGTCCGCGAAGACTCGTCCTTCGCCGTCGTGATCACGCCCAGCGGCTTGTTCAGCATCAGGTACCGATGCGACGCCGGCGGCCGGATGGGCTTGCCGTCCACGGTGACCCGGTCGTGATCGGGGTCGATCACCATCCCCGATGCTGGAGGCCGCTCCCCGTTGACCCGCACCGAGCCCGAGGCGATCAGGGCGTCGGCCGCGCGCCGGCTGGCCACGCCGGCCCGCGCGAGAAAGCGGTTCAGCCGTTCGCTCGTCGGGAAACCTCCGCGCCGTCGGGCTTCGGGCTGGGCAGGTGCTCGAGGGACTCGAGGCCCATCACCTGGAGGAACCGCATCGTCGTCCCGTATAGCCTCGGCTGGCCCGGTCCCGATCCACGACCCACCTCGGTGATCAGGTCGCGCAACTCGAGGTTGCCCAGGACGCTCTCGCAGTTCACGCCCCGGACCTCCTCGATCCGCGCTCGAGAAACCGGCTGCTGATAGGCGATGATCGCGAGAGTCTCGTACGCCGCCTGAGAAAGGCGGCCCGACACCTCTGGGCGAAGCGCGCGGCGGACGGCCGGCGCGTATTCGGGCCGGGTCGCCAGGTGGATCTCGTCGTGGTGCCGCATCAGCATCACACCCCGGCCCTCCAGGGCCTCACGAAGCTCCTCGAGCGCGCCTTCCAGGCTGTTGCGGTCGCTGTCGGTGGCCTGCTGCAGCTCGCGAACCTTCAGGGGCCGGTTGGAGCTGAAGAGGATCGCCTCCAGGGCGGCGGAAATTTCCGTCACGCCGCCGGCTCCCGCAGCTCCACGTGGATGGGTCCGAAGCGTTCTTTCTGCCGCACGCGGACGGCGGAGCGACGGATCAGCTCGAGGAGGGCCACGAACGTGATCACCGCCTCAAGGCGATCCTCCGATTCGAGGATCAGCTCGACGAGCTCGAGAGGTCCTTGGCGCAGGCGCTCGCTGATGACGTCGAGCTTTTCCTGCAGCGTCCAGGTCCGGCCCATGACGACGACGGGGCGTGGCGGAATTCGCGCCAGCACGCTGTTGAACGCCGCGACCAGGAAGTCGACGTCGAGCGGCTGCTCCTGGCCTCCGGCCTCGACCGGGCGCGCCGGCGGTGGAAACGCGAACGATTCCTGCACGGCGCGGTCCAGCAGCTCTCCGGCGATCTCCTTGTAGGCGCGGTACTCCTCGAGGCGCTGGCGCACCTCATCCTCCCAGCCAAGCAGCTCGGTTTCCTCATCGGTGGGCGTCTCGCCCGGAAGGAGGCGGATCGACTTGAGCAGCAGGAGACGCGCGGCCATCCATAGAAACTCGACCATCTCCTGCGGGTCGGGTATCTCGCGCGAAGCCAACTCGGCCAGGTAACCGTCGGTCACCTTCGCGAGAGACACCTTGAAGATGTCGACCTCCTCGCGCTCGACCAGCGCGAGAAGCAGCTCCAGGGGACCTTCGAAAACCGGTGTGTTGACGGTCGGTCCGCTGGGAAGTCCAGCTTCCACGAGGGGCAAGCCTATCTCAGATTGAGTGGCGGATTCCGCACCTCTGGCGTCAGCGGTGCGTCTGAAGTCCAGTTATTCCGCGCGTCTGGCGCCGGCGGTGCGGAATTTCGCGCACTAGCGGCGCGCTTCTTCGAGCAGCTCGTGGGCGCGCGCGACGGCCTTGACCGTGACACCTCCGCTCATCATGCGTGCCAGCTCCCGCGCCTTCTCCTCTTCGCTCGCCAGCTCCCGGACCATCACCACGTTTCGGCCTGCCTGGTCAGGCGCCTTCTCCACCACCAGATGGTGGTCGGCGAAGGATGCGATCTGCGCGAGGTGCGTCACGACCAGCACCTGGTGGCGAGCGCCCAGCGCCTTCAACCTCAGTCCGACCTGGATCGCGGCCTCGCCTCCGATGCCCGCGTCAACCTCGTCGAAGACCAGCGTCGGCAGCCGGTCTGCATCTGCGCTCACCGTCTTGATCGCCAGCATGACGCGCGCCAGCTCTCCCCCCGACGCAACCTTCGCCAGCGGCGCGATCGGCTCGCCCGGGTTCGCCGAAAACATCATCTCGGCGACCTCCGCGCCCGCCGGTCCGATCTCCGATTGGGACGGCATCGCGACTTCGAACCGGGAGCCTTCCAGCCGCAGCCCGAGCAGCTCCGCCGCCACCGCCTTCTCCATTCCCCGCGCCGCGGTTGCGCGGGCTTTCGACAGCCTGGCGCCCGCTCGCTCGAGCTCCGTTCGGCGCTTCAGCTTCTCGGCCTCGGCGGCGGTGATGGCGGCGTCGAGGTCTTCGGTCGCGCCCACCTGCCGCTCGAGGCGCTCTTGCTCCTGGATCGCAGCCTCGAGCGAACCGCCGTGCTTGCGTTTGATGCCTTCGATCTCGGCCATGCGCGACTCGATCGCCTCCAGCCTTCGCGGGTCGGCGTCCAGCAGCTCGACGTAGCGCCGCAGATCCGCTGCCGCGTCGGACAGCTCCTCGGTGAGCGCGCCCAGCCGCGCCGCGTGCTCGCTCAGCCTCGGGTCGATGGCGGCCGCAGATGAGATCGCGCCGGCCGCACGGGCCGGACCGTCCTCATGCAAGGCATCCGACGCCTGCCGCCCCAGCTCCGCCAGGCGCGCGGCGTGCCGGCTCGCGGTTCGCTCCGCGCCCAGTGCTTCATCCTCGCCCGGCTTCAAGTCGACCTTGCGCAGCTCGTCGAGCTGCCAGCGCAGGTACTCCTGCTCGCGCAAGCCACGCGACCGCAGCTGCTCGAGGTCGCGCACCCTCGCAGCAGCCGCGACCCAGACACCGTGCGCGGTCGCCACGGCGGCTCGCATGTCGAGCGCGCCCGCGTAGGCATCGAGCAGGTCGGTCTGCGTCTCGGTGTCGAGGAGCGCGTGGTGCTGGTGCTGGCCGTGAATCGCCACGAGATTGGCGCCGAGCTCGCGCAGCTGGCCCGGCGATGCGGGACGGCCATCCACCCGCGCCACGTTGCGCCTGCCGACCTCGCGCTGCAAGGCGACTGAATCGAATACCGCCTCCACACTGGCGCGATCCGCGCCGTGACGTACCTGTCCGGGATCCGCGCGCGACCCGAGGGCAAGGCTCAGCGCGTCGATGATCAGCGACTTGCCGCTGCCGGTCTCGCCGGTGAGGAGGTTCAGTCCCGGGCCAAAACGGACGGTCGACTCGGCGACCAACGCGAGGTCGCGGACCCTGAGCTCTTTCAGCACCTACTTCTTGGGAACCAGTGGGCGACCCCATCCCAGCTTGTCGGCGAGACGGAGGTAGAAGCTCTCAGGCGGGCTGAACCGAACCACTTTCAGGCTGCGCTCGTGAGAACCGCAGCGGACCGCATCGCCGGTCGCCACCGCCCGGCCGCGGCGCCCTCCGTCGACGCGCATCTCGGCCGGCCCGCGCACGACCTTGAGCGTGATGTCCTGGCCAGGAGCGAAGACGATGGGACGGACTGTCAGGGCGAAAGGGTTCACAGGCACGAGGACGAGGTCGCGCAGCGTGGGCTCGAGGATGGGGCCGCCGCTTGCGAGCGCATAGGCCGTCGAGCCGCTCGCGGTCGCGACGATCGCACCGTCAGCATCGATGACGCCGACGGCCTGCCCGCCCACGTCGATCTCGAGGCGGAGGATTCGCGCCTCGCCCGAATGTTCGACCACGACCTCGTTGAGGCCGATCGAACGGCCGCGCGCGCGGTCGCCGCTCAAGAGGGTGACCTGGAGCATGTTTCGCTCTTCGATGCGATAAGAACCTTCGAAGAACTGCTCGAGGCCGCGTTCCAGCCCCGGTTCTTCGACCTCCGTGAGGAAGCCCAGGCGTCCGAGGTTGACCCCGAGGATCGGAATGTCGTGCGGCGCGGCCAGCCTCGCGCCGGCAAGGAAGGTGCCGTCCCCGCCCAGGGTGACGATGAGGTCGCCGTGGTCGACGGCCGATGCAGCGTTGTCGCGGTGGACCTCGAACGCCTCCGCATGGTGCGCCCGTGCAATGGCCAGGGCACGATCGACGACGGATTGCTCGGCCCCCGGCCCCCGCAGGAAGCAGATCTTCACGCCCCCTCCGGAAGGAGGTGGAAGAAGATCTCGCGATTGCCCTCCGCGCCGGCCACCTCAGATGCGGCTTCCGCTTTGACGGCGTAGCCGTTGGCCGCGCACCATCGGCGGAAGCTGATCACTGCTTCTTCGATCGCGGTGGGGTTGCGCACGATGCCTCCCTTCCCCACCTCCACTCTCCCGACCTCGAACTGCGGCTTGAACAGTGCGACGACCTCAGCTTGCGGCGCCGCATTCCGAACAGCGGGCAGGATTTTCTGCAGGCCGATGAACGACACGTCGATAACGACGAGGTCCACTGCTTCGGGGAACCCGGTGATCGCGCGTGCGTTGACGCGCTCGATGACCACGACCCGCGGATCCTGGCGCAGGCGCCAGTGGAGCAGGCCGCGCCCGACGTCGAGCGCGTAGACCTTCGCTGCCCCGCGGCGCAGCAGCACATCGGTGAAGCCGCCGGTCGAGGCACCGATGTCCGCGCAGACGCGGCCAGACGGATCGACACGAAAAGTATCGAGCGCCGGCAGGAGCTTGAGCGCGCCGCGGCTTGCGTAGCCTGGCTCGGTGTCGACCACGATCGCCGCGCCCTCGTCGACGCTCCGGTCCGGGCGGCGGACCGTCTCCCCCGCGACGCGGACCTTGCCGGCCAGGATCAGCGCCTGGGCGCGCTCTCTCGACTCGGCAAGCCCGCTCCTCGTCACCAGCACGTCAAGTCGAGGCACCAGTTAGAGGATGAGCCCGACAACGAGACCGATCACAGCGCCCACGAGGACCTCGAAAGGCGTGTGGCCCAGAAGCTCGCGCAGCCTGGCTTCCTGGACGCCTCGCATGTGCACCAGGTCCTCGACCAGCCGGTTCAACACCTCGGCCTGGCGGCCCGCGGCGCGCCGCAACCCGGCCGCGTCGTACATCACCACGAAGGTGAAGATAAGGGCGATCGCGAACGCAGCGGAAGTGGGCCCGGAATATTTACCGATCGCGGTGGTCAGGCCCATGACGATCGCGCTGTGGCTGCTGGGCATACCCCCGGTCTCGGCCAGCACCCTCAGGTTCAGCCGCCGCTCGCGGACCGACGTCAGCGTCACCTTGGCGGCCTGTGCGATCGCCCAGGCCACCAG
>VBII01000047.1 GCA_005887735.1 Chloroflexota bacterium | reverse complement strand
GTCGATCGGACTGTTCGAGCCCTCGTCGGCCCAATGGTCGGTTCGCGCGAACTCCGCCGCGAGCTTCGACTGCTCCAGCTGGAGCGTGTCGATCTGACGCTGGATCTGGATCAACCGTCGCGCGAGCTCGGCGCCCCGCGACACGATCTGAAGCATGCCAGGAGCATACGAACAAAAGTTCGCCCAATCAACCCTCTTACAGAGCAAAAAGCAAGATCCCAAAACCTGCGACATTCGAGGCAGTGCTAGCCGACCCTCACTGCCACACCCTCGCCTCGGACGGCATGGTCACGCCGGCCCGGCTCGTCGACGCCGCGCTGAAAGCCCACCTCGACCTGATCGCAGTGACCGACCACGACACGATGGACTCCGTCAAGCAGGCGAAGGAGCGCGGCGCAAGCGCGGGCCTGGTGGTCGTGGCCGGTCAGGAGATCACGACGAAATGGCCGGCGCAAACCCACATCATGGGCTGGTTCCTCAACAAGTCCGTGAAGCGCGGAATGTCCATCGAGGACACGGTGGATGCGATCCACGACCAGGGCGCGCTGGCCATCGTCCCGCACCCCTTCATGCCGGTCTATTTCGGCTCGATCCAGCCCGGCATGCTGCGCCGCCTCATCGACCGGCACCCGGTCGACGGCATCGAGATGATGTTCACGGTGCCCATCGGAGCCCGCCGCCGCAAGCAGCTCGAGGCGTTCTACGCGAAGAATCGCGACCGTCTCGGAGCAGCCGTCGGTGGCAGCGACTGCCACTTCGGCGAGCACGACATGGGCCGGGTGGTGACCGAATACCAGGGCGACTTCCGCACCGCGATTCAAAACAGACTGACGACGCCCAGGCGCAATCGGGACGGCAGTGGCGTCCCGGTCGCGTTGGCGTTGCGCCAGCAGTGGCGGTCCCTGGTCGAGCTACCGGTCAGGCGGCTGCGCGGCGAGCTCTAGCAACACCTCGTGCACGGCCGGCGACGCGGCCAGCACGTTCCCCGTTTCGATCCAGGTGTCTCCGCCCGACCAATCCGTGACCCGACCTCCAACCTCGAGCACCAGCCCGGCGCCGGCTGCGACGTCCCAGGTGTTCAAGCCCAGCTCGAAGAAACCGTCGAACGTCCCAGAGGCGGTCCAGGCGAGGTCGAGTGCCGCCGCCCCCGCCCGTCGGAGGTCCTCGAAGCGATGCAGCGCCTGCTCCATGACAGATAGGTAGCGGGGCAGCAGCTCCTTCTTGCGAAATGGGAACCCGGTCGCGACGACTGCGCTCGACGGATCCACCACGCGATGAGGCGGAAGGCGGTCACCGTTCAAGAACGCGCCGCGCCCGAGTGCCATTGTGAACTCGAGCTTCAGAAACGGCGCCAGCACCACACCGACCGACGGCCTCCCGCTCTCGAGCAGCGCCACCGAGATGCCGACCGTCGGAAACCCCCGCGTGAAATTTGTCGTGCCGTCGAGCGGATCCACCGCCCACATGGTTTGCGATCGCGCCCCGCCGCGCTCTTCGGCCAGCACCGCAACGCCCGGCGCTTCCTGTGCCAGCACCTCCAGGATCGCGGCCTCGGATCGCCGGTCGGTCGCAGTGACGTAATCGCCGGCGCCTTTCAGCTCCGCGGACCCGCCCGGCTTCGGCAATCCCGAATCGAGAAGCACGGCGGCGCCCGCCCGCGCGGCGCGCAGGGCGACGGGTAGGAGAGAGCTCAGGCCTGCTTGTCTTCGAGGCCCAGTCCGAACATCGCCTCGAGGTCGTGGGCCGAGAACTGCTGAAACGCGACCATCGTCTGCGTTCGCTCGATGTCATTCAAGCGCGTGAGATGCTGGGTGACGACCTTGGCCAGGTCATCGTGCTCCCGCACCCGGACGATCGCGACGAAGTCCCAATCGCCGGTGACCGTGTAGACCTCGGCCACCCCTTCCACGTCGGCGAGCTCCGGGCCGAGGTGGGTGAGGCCTTCTCGCGTCGATTCGATGAGGATGAACGCGGTCAGCATCAGCTCGCGCTGAGCGGAACCATCGCGCCCGTCGCTTCGCCGTAAGCCCACACGTCCATGTCGCCGTAGTCGATTCCGTGGGTGCCGAAGATCGTGCATATGTGAGTGCGGTGGTCGTTGCCGTGATGCATCGCCTGGATGAGCACGACGCCGAGGTCGATCTTCAGCCGCTCGTCGCCGTACTGAGTCTCGATGAGCTTGCCGCCGACAAGCTGCCCGGCCACCTCGATGAGCTGGTCCCCGCTGCTCTCGGCGAGCTGGCGCAGGGAAGGCACACCGGGAAACTCGTTGCGCTCGTTGAGCTGCGGCTCGTGGCCTGCCAACCGGCGCAGGTATCGCTGCTCCGCGGCGAGCAGGTGCATGAGCGTCGCGGCGACGGTTCCGTAGGTGCCCGGCGTGGTCAGCTGCAGTTGGTCATCGCTCAACCGTGCGCACACGTCCAGCACGTGCAGGTTGGCCCACCTGTGGTACCGGAACGCTTCAACCAGCAGGGACTCGTCCACGGCCTGATTCTAAATCTTGGTAAGCTGTCAAGGCATGGCCCTTGACAGACTCCAGGCGCGCGGCCGCGCCCTCGCCCTGTACGAGCGCTACGGACCCCTGCTGACGCAGCACCAGCGCGAGGTGATCGACCTGTACCTGCGGAGCGACTGGTCGCTCGCCGAGATCGCCGCGCACCACGGCACGTCGCGTGCCGCCGTGCACGATATCGTCCGGCGCTCGACCACCGCCCTACAGGAATACGAGAAGCGTCTCGGGCTCCTCGCCGAGGCCGGCCGCCGCCGTCGTGCGGTGGAGAGGATGGAGCGCGAGCTGAACGGGCTGAGGCGGCGCATCGCCGGCCTGGGGGGCACTGTCTAGCCGATGTTCGAAGCGCTTGGAGACAGGCTCGCCGCCGCGCTCAAGAAGATCACGGGTCGGGGCGTGCTGCGACCCGAAGACGTTGACGCGGGCCTGCGCGAGGTCCGGCTCGCGCTGCTCGAGGCGGATGTCAACTTCAGGGTCGTCAAGGAGTTCGTCGAGCGTGTCCGGGCTCGAATCACCGGCGTGGAGATCTCGCCGGGCCTGACCGCACCGCAGACCGTGGTCAAAGCGGTCAACGACGAGCTGGTCGAGCTGTTGGGCGGCAACGCCGAAGGTCTCCGCTACTCGCCCCAGCCGCCAACGGTCGCGATGCTCGTCGGCCTGCAGGGTTCGGGCAAGACGACCACGGCGGTCAAGCTGGCGCTGCTGGCCCGCCGGGACGGCCACCGCCCGCTCGTGGCGGCGCTCGACTTTCGCCGCCCCGCGGCGGTCGAGCAGCTGAAGACGCTTGCCGAGCGCGAGAAGATCGCATTCGGGAAGGGGGAAGAAGCCTTGGCCGACGCGGCGAGACTCAGTTGCGACGTCGTGATCCTCGACACCGCGGGCCGCCTCCACGTGGACGCCGATCTCATGGATGAGCTCAAGCAGCTCAAGGAGCGGGTCCGCGTGACCGAGACCCTCCTGGTCGCCGACTCGATGACCGGCCAGGAGGCCGTCAAGGTCGGCGAGGCGTTCGGCAAAGCGGTCGGGCTCGACGGCGTGATCCTCACCAAGCTCGACGGGGACGCGCGTGGAGGCGCGGCGCTGTCGCTTCGCGCGGCCACCGGTCAGGTGATCCGCTTCGCCGGGGTCGGCGAGAAGCCCCAGGACCTGGAGGTGTTCCGTGCCGAGCGCATGGCGTCACGGATCCTGGGCATGGGCGACGTGCTGTCCCTGATCGAAAAGGCTGAAAGAACGCTCGACACCGAAAAGGCGGCAGAGGTCGAGCGCCACCTGCGCGCGGGCCAGCTCAGCTTCGACGACTTCCTCGCCCAGATCCGCCAGCTTCGGGGCATGGGCTCGCTGGAGGGCGTGCTGGAGATGGTCCCGGGCGGCGGCGCGCTGAAGGGACAGCTCTCCGGCGCCGACACCGAAAAAGAGATGAAGCGAATGGAGGCGATCATCCTTTCGATGACCCCGCGCGAGCGGGCCCATCCCGACATCATCGACGGCAAAAGGAAGCGCAGGATCGCCAGAGGCAGCGGTGTGCAGCCCGCCGACATCAACCGGCTGCTCAAGGCGAGGGACGCGATGCAGCAGCTCGCCAAGCAGTTCGGTCGTAAAGGAAAGCTCGCCGGAATTCCCCGAATCTATGGACAAGGAGGCGCAGGTTGGTAAAGATCAGGCTGAGGCGGATGGGGGCGAAGAAGCACCCCTTCTACCGTCTCGTGGTGGCAGACGCGCGATCGCCGCGCGACGGCCGCTTTATCGAGCACCTCGGGTACTACGACCCGATGACGGACCCTGTGAAGGTCAAGATCGACGTGGACAAAGTTATGAAGTGGCTGCAACAGGGCGCGCAGCCAAGCGAAGCGGCGCGCAGCCTGTTGAAGCGGGAGGGAATCCTTGAGCGACGTGCAGAGAAGCCAACCCCCACGGCGTGACTTTCGGCGCGGCGGCGGCGGCGGATTCAATCGAGGCGGCGGTGGTTTCCGGCGCGACAGGCCGGCGCCGAGCGCCTTCGAGCGCGGCGGTGGGACCGTGGCGATCAAGGTCAAGCTGGCCGACGAAGACGTCGGGCGCTTCATCGGCAAGGCAGGGCGAAACATCGAAGCCCTGCGGACGCTGGTGCGCGTCGCGTCATCGCGCGACCGCAAGCGCGTCTTCGTCGACCTGGCGAACGCGCCGATCACGGGTCAGTCATTCTCGCCGCGGGGAGGCGGACGGCGGCCGAGCGGTGAGGTGACCGCTTGATCCGGGTCGGGCAGGTGATGGGGGCGTTTGGTCTCGATGGAGCTGTCAAGGTGCTCCCCTTGACAGATTTCCAGGATCGTTTCGACGCGGGCACCAGCCTGATGCTCGACGGGGGCGCTCACCAGGTGGAGTGGAGCCGCGAAGGCCAACCAGGCCTGGTGGTCAAGTTTCGCGGCAGCGAAAACCGAACCATGGCGGAGCTTTTCCGAGGCCGCTACCTCGAGGTTCCCGATGAGGAGGTTCGCGCGCTGGAGCCCGGTCGTTTCTACCACCGCCAGGTGGTTGGCCTGGCGGTGCTGTCGATCTCGGGCGAGCGCCTCGGCGTCATCGAGGAGGTCCTGGAGCGGCCGGCCAACGACGTGTGGGTCAGCCGGCAAGGGACGATCGAACACCTCATCCCGGCGACGAAGGACGCAGTCGTCGAGGTCGATGTGCAGGCAGGCCGGGTGGTGGTCGCGGACTGGCTTTTGCGGGTCGAGGACGCCAAAGAGAGCAGCTGACATGAGATTCGACATCGTCACGATCTTCCCGGCCATGTTCGGCCCCGCGTTTCAGCAGGGCGTGATCGGCCGCGCCATCGAGCGCAAGCTGGTCGAGCTGCACGCGCACGACCTGCGCGACCACACGCATGACCGCCACCGGCAGGTCGACGACATGCCGTTCGGCGGCGGTCCCGGGATGGTGCTGAAGCCCGAGCCGGTGATCGAGGCGGTGGAATCCATCCGAACCAAGAACCCTGGTCCCGTGATCCTGATGGAGCCGTGGGGCGAGCGCCTGGACCAGAGGCTTGCCACTGAGCTCGCCGCCGAACCTGGGCTCGTCATCGTCTGCGGGCGCTACGAGGGCATCGACGATCGGGTTCGGGCGGCGCTGCAGGCGCGCGAGATCTCGATCGGAGACTACGTTTTGACCGGCGGCGAGATCCCCGCGATGGTCCTGGTCGACGCGGTGGCCAGGCTCATCCCGGGGGTCGTCGGCGACCCCGGCTCGTTGGCGCAAGACAGCTTCGCCGACGAATTCACCGGCTGGCCGCAATTCACTCGGCCGGCCGAGTATCGAGGCATGACCGTCCCCGACGTGCTCCTGTCCGGCGACCATGCGCGCATCAAGCAGTGGCGCCGCCAGCAGGCGGCTCAGCGAGGCGTTCCACGCGGTAAGGAGTTGAAGAAGACATGAACGTGATCCAGCAGCTAGAGAAGGAGCAGGAGAAAAAGAAGACGCCTGCGCTGCGTGCAGGCGACACGGTACGCGTGCATGCCAAGGTCGTCGAAGGCACGCGCGAGCGCATCCAGGTGTTCGAGGGCACGGTCATCCGAGTCACCGGCGGCGGCCTGCGACGCAACTTCACCGTGCGGCGCGTGACCCACGGGGTCGGCGTGGAGCGGACGTTCATGATCCACTCGCCGCGCATCGACAAGATCGACGTGCTGCGCCACGGCGACGTCCGCCAGGGCCGCCTGTACTACCTGCGAGGCAAGGTGGGACGCGAGGCTCGAATCAGGGAGCGCCGCCGCCTGGTCGCGGAGCAGCCGGAGGAGGCAGAGGCCGAAGAGCCCGCCGCGGAAACCGAAGAGGCGGAAGCAACCGAACAGTCCTGAAGGGCGCGCGCTGCTCGAAGCCACCGACGGTCAAGCCGTGAATCAGTGACTCGACTTCATAAGGTCCAAAAACATGGCCCACCGGACGCAATATACGAAGGGTCCGTCAGTGATCCGCTGTTAAGGCTCTGGCGATCTCAATCCCAGCCCACTACCCTCGAGTAGATGCGTCCGAAGCTCTGTAGGTTCGAGGAGGTGGGCATGGGTCCGCTCGCGGGCCCAGTCGTCGGCGGCGCCGTAGTCCTGCACATCGGCGACAGGATCCCGGGCCTCAACGACTCGAAGCAGATGACCGCTGAAGAGCGCGAGCAGGTCGACAGGATCATCCGGCGCCGTGCCGTCGCCGTCTCGGTCTGCGCCGTGGACCACACTCAGGTGGACCGAATCGGCCTCTACCGGGCTCGCATCCTCGCGCACGCCGGTGCTGTCGCAGGTCTGGGCGTGAAGGCCGAGTACCTGCTGATCGACGCCTTCGACATTCCGGATACTCCACTTCCTCAGATTGCCGTGGTCAGGGGCGACAAGATCTGCGCCTCGATCATGGCCGCCAGCATCGTGGCCAAGGTGGCCCGCGACGCGACGATGATCGAGTACGCACAAGGGGTACGCCACCCCGTCGCATCGCGCCGCGATCCGACGACTCGGCCCAAGCCCGATTCACAGGACGAGTTGGGCGCCCTTTCGCGTCTCAGAGCTGGTAGCCGGCATCTAGACCTCGGCCGCGCCGGCGAGAAAGCCGCAGCCGACCTCCTCCGCTCCCGCGGATACCAGGTCATCGGCGCCGGCTTTCTCGCCAGGCGCGGCGAGCTCGACCTCGTATGCAGGCGCGGCAACACTCTGGTCCTGGTGGAGGTGAAGACGCGCACGAGCGATGCCTTCGGCACGCCGCTCGAGGCGGTCGGAGCCCGCAAGCGGCGCGCGCTCAGGATCGCCGCGGCGGAGTACCGGGCCCTGTCCGAATGGCGCGGCCCGATCCGCTACGCGGTGGTCAGTATCACGGTCGCGCCCAAGGGCGGCCTCGAGGTCGAGCTGGTCGAAGACCCCTTCGACTAGACCTGATTCCGCACGTCTGGCGTCAGCCGTGCGTCTCCTCCACCGGCGAAGCACACCTCTGGCGTCACGCGTGCGGAATTCTGAATCACGCCGTCGTGATCGAGCCCTCGAACGAGCCCAGGCGCGAGTTCGCGGTCCACAGCATCAGGGCGACCACGCCCGCGCCCGCAGCCGCCAGCAGCACAGCGACCACGGCGACCACCGCCGCCATCAACGGTGTCGCCGGCAGGTATCCGAACCCCCCGGTGCCCGAGGCGAGCTGCTGCGCCAGCTGCAGAAGGGCGAAAGCCCCGATCGACAGCAATCCGAAACCGAGCTCACCGCCCATCGCGGCGAGGGTCCCGAGCACCCCGACCATGCGCCGGTCGTCGGGGGATTCGAACCGCGGATCGATCGCCCCGGCCGACACGCCGATGCAAACGCATCCCAGTCCCAGCCACAGGGCCAGGACGGCGACCTGCGCGGTCTTCGCAGGACCGTCACCTCCGATGACGGAGCTCACCAGGGTGATCCCCAGCGTCAGGACGAGGATCGGCGCGAGGGTGAACAGGACCTTGGTCCGGATCAGCTCCCGCGAGGTGATCGGCGCGAGGCGCAGCAGCTGAAAGCCTCGCCGCTCCGAAGGAATCGAGGTCGTGGCAAAAAGCATCGACGTGAAAAACGACACGAAGGCGACGATGAAGACGTCGCTCCAGAAAACGTCGACCCCGTTCGATGGGCGCACGAGGACGAACGCGTACGCGACGAGGAAGATCAGCGCGGGAAGGAACCGGCTCAGCCGCCGGATGTCGCGGCGATAAACGATCCAGTCCTTGCGGGCGATGGCAAGACCTGGAGATGCGCTACCGGCGAGACCCAGCCCGGCCAGGAGCGTCCTTTCGTAAAGTAGCGCGGCCGATATCGTGAGGGCGGCCGCGAGGACCAGCGTGAGGGCGGTCCACCCCAGCGCCAGGCCGGCATCGCCGTTGATCAGCCCGCTCAACGCGTGGCCCGGCCACGCGGACGGCAGCCAGTCCAGTCGCTGCAGGGTCGACACCAGGTTCGAGAAGTCTGGGCGGCGCTTGATCGCCGTGAAGGACTGGCGGATGGTGAGGTTCCAGAGCAGGTACAGCCCGGCACCGGTGGCGCTTGCCACCGCGAGCGCGACGTCGCGGGCGATCCGAGCCGGAACCCACCTGAGCACGGCGGCCATGAAGTTGACCTGCAGCGCGGATATGAGCAAAACCTGGATGACCACCAGGACGAGGGCGAGGAGGTAGTACAGCGGCGACGCCCCCGACCCGGCGCCAAGTCCCACGATAAAGGTCAGAAACAGCGCGGCGACCAACGTGTTCGCGCTCATCGCGAAGAGGGAGCGGGCCAGAAAGATTTCCGAGGTTCGGACCGGTGCCAGGATGAGCTGCATCAGGTCACGACCCGCGAAGTAGCTCGCGATGACGCTCGGAAATCCGACCACGAGCATCATCACCGACAGCGCCGTGAACGCCCCGGCGAGAATCGCGTCGCGCGCCGATGGCAGCGCCTCGCCGGCCGCGAAAGCGATCCCGAACAATGACCCGCCGAACACGATCGCGGCGAGAAACACGAACAGCGCCAGGCCCACGACTCGCACCGTGTTGCCCTTCGTGATCCGATTGCGCCACGCGCGAAGCTCCGCGCGAAGGATTATCTCGACCGCGGAGCGGCTCATCGCTGCGGTTCGAGCAGCCGGTCGATCAGCTCGCGCGACTCAGGCCCCGCGGTCAGCCTGAGGAACAGGTCCTCGAGCGTCGCCTGGGCGCTGCCCGTCTGCGCCCGAAGCTCGTCCACGGTGCCCGTCGCGACAAGACGTCCGCGGTCGATGATGGCGATCCTCCGGCACAGCGCCTGGGCGACCTCGAGGATGTGGGTCGACAGGAGAACCGTCGTCCCGCGCGCGGCGAGCTCCTCGAGCAGGTCCTTGACCAGGCGGGCGGAGCGAGGGTCGAGCCCGTTGGTCGGCTCGTCGAGCAGAAGCACGGACGGCTCGCGGATCAGCAGCGACGCCAGCCCGATCTTCTGCTTCATGCCGTGGCTGTACGCGCCGATCAGCTCGCCGCGGTCCGCCAGCTCGAACAGGCCGAGCAGCCTCTCCATCCGCTGCTGGCGCTCGGGCCCGCGCGGCATGCGATAGAGGTCCGCGATGAAATCGAGAAACTCGCGTCCCGTGAGGTGTGGATGGACGAATGGCTCTTCATCCAGGTAGCCGAGCCTCGCCTTTGCTTCGAGCGGCTGGGTGAACACGTCGAATCCATCGATGAGCGCAGTCCCCGAGGTCGGCTTGATGAGACCGCACAGCATGCGCAACGTCGTCGTCTTGCCCGCACCGTTGGCGCCGAGAAAACCGAAG
Organism: Chloroflexota bacterium; assembly: GCA_005887735.1. GTDB lineage: Bacteria > Chloroflexota > Dormibacteria > Dormibacterales > Dormibacteraceae > 40CM-4-65-16. Next base: position 943 of record VBII01000047.1, on the reverse strand, counting down.
ATCTCACCTCGCGGCACCTGGAAGCTCACCCCCTCCACGGCCAGGACCATGCCGTAGCGCTTGACCAGGCTACGCGCCTCGACCGCCGTGGAACCCGATCCCATGCTCATCTCCAATGCCGGTCCAGCTCCGACGCGTAGGTCTTGCCGATGGTGTCCGCGTTGGTGAGCAGCCAATTGTCGAGCCGCCGCGTGCCGCGCGGTCTCTCATGCGAGACGAGAAGCTCCTGCATGAGCCCCTGCAGCTCAGGTTCGTTGAGCATCACATCTTTCATGAACCTGCCGATGACCCTGCTCGCGCGGATCGTGTTCTTCGGTGACAGGTACACGAAGCGCGGGTGCCGGCCCACCGCGATCGCGATCGACTCGACCATCTCGCTGTAATAGATGATGTCCGGTCCCGCCGCGTCGACGGTCACATTGTCGACCTGCTCGGCGGCCCAGGTGGCTATCTCCGCGACGTCTTCGCCGGCCACGGGCTGGAGCCGGTAGTCGCCTCGGCCTGGGATCCCAAAAGCGGGCAGCCTTCGCAAGAGCCACGCGATGTTGTTGATCAGGATGTCGCCCTGGCCGAAGATCAGCGTCGGCCGGATGATGGCCCAGGCGAGGCCGGACTCGCGCACCGCCCGCTCCGCGCGCGCCTTGCCCGCGTAGTAGTCGAGCGCCGAGTCCTCCGCGGGATTGCTCACCGATATGTGCACGACCTTCCGCACGCCGGCGTCCCTCGCCGCGCCGAGCAGGATGCGCGTGTTGGCCACCGCATCGCCGAAGCGCACCCGCCCGTGAACGAAACGAACCCAGTAGGTGTTGTAGAGGACGTCGGCGCCGCGAAGGCTCTCGACCAGCGCCGGGCGGTCGGCGAACTGCAGCGGCGCGATCTTTGCTTTGATGTCTTCGGCTCCGGCGCGCTGCGGATGGTTGGTCAGCGTCTTGATCGGTCGGTC
>VBII01000264.1 GCA_005887735.1 Chloroflexota bacterium | reverse complement strand
ACCGGCAGCTGCAGGAGATAGCCGTTGCCTTCCACGCGGCGCATGAGCTGGGCATGGCGACCGTGCTGTGGTGCTACGTGCGGAATCCGGCGTTCAAGAAGGACGGCGTGAATTACGAGACGGCCGCCGACCTGACGGGCCAGGCCAACCACCTGGGCGTGACCATCGAGGCCGACATCATCAAGCAGAAGCTCCCGACCACCAACCGCGGCTTTGAGGCCATCGGTTTCGGCGTGACCTCGCCGGCGGTCTACGAGAAGCTCTCGACCGACCACCCAATCGATCTCTGCCGCTACCAAGTGATCAGCAACTACATGGGCCGAGCCGGTCTCATCAACTCGGGGGGTGAGAGCAAAGGCGCGACAGACCTGAAAGAGGCTGTCCGCACCGCCGTCATCAACAAGCGCGCGGGCGGAATGGGTCTGATCAGCGGCCGCAAGTCCTTCCAGCGCCCGATGAAGGAGGGCATCGAATTACTGCACGCAATCCAGGACGTCTACCTGAACCAAGCGGTAACCATCGCGTAAAGCTCGCCTTCCTCGGCAGCGGGGCGGCCTATTCGCTGGACCGCTACAACGGGGCCGTCGTGGTCAACGGCCGCGTGCTGCTCGATGGCGGCGCGCCCTTGCTTCCGCATATGCACCGCATCGGAGTCGACCCTGGCGATATCGCGGTCGTTTTCATCACGCACTTTCACGGCGACCACACGCTGGGCTTGCCGCCTTTCGTGCTGCATCGCGTTTTCGTTGATCGCCGGCCACTCACCTTCGTCGGTCCGACAGGAGTTGAGGAATACCTGGAGAAACTTTGGGAGGTGAGCTGGGGCGCGGACTGGAAGCGTGTGATGCGTCCGCAGTTCAAGGTCCGGTACGTGACGGCCAGGCCATCGGGAAGCGCGGCAGGGATCAAGTATGAGACGGTCAAGCTCGACCACGGAACCATGGGCAGCAACGGTTATCGGATCCATGTGAACGGGAAGGTCGTGGCTTACTCCGGCGACACCGAACCGACGGCGCCACTCGACAAGCTCGTGGACCGAGCCGACGTGGCCATCGTCGAGGCGACCGGTCCGGGTGACGTTTTCAGCCACATGAGCTGGGAGAACGCCGCCAAGCTGAGGAAGCGCCATCCATCCACTCGCTTCCTGTTCAATCACGTGTACTCGGGCACCACGACCGGTGCAGTCAAAGACCTGCAGGTGATCGAGGTCTGAAGCCCGCCACCTCCGCTCCAACGCTCGTCGGCGCGGTGGCGGGCGGCATTGCGGGCGCGGTCATCTTCGGAGCGATGGTGGGCCTGGGAAGCCTGCTTTCGAGCCGCGTCGGCAACCCGATCCCCATCATCGTCCTGGCCATCGCCGGCGCATACGGAGGCTGGCTCTTGGGAGTGATCGTTTTCGGAGCGGTACGCGGCGGCGCAGGCGGTGACGAAGGCCGGTGAGCCCCGACTTCGTCTCCACGCGACCGCTGCTCGACAAGCTTGGAGTGAAGCCTGGCGCAAAGGTCGCATTGCTGGACCTCGACGACCCTTCTTTCCTGAAGCTGCTCCGCCAGCGGACGTCGGACATCGTCGTCGGAAAGCCGCGAACAGCTTGCGACATCGTCTTCATGGGCGCCCGCGAACCGCGAGACCTCAAGCGGCTCCGCCAGGTCAAGGCCTGGATCGAGCCGAACGGCGCGATCTGGTTGATCCGGCAGAAAGGACCTCTGAGCGCATTGCGCGACACAGACCTGATCGATGCCGGCCTCGCCGCGGGCCTGGTCGACAACAAGATCGCGAGCTTCTCCGACACGCACGGCGCCATGCGATTTGTCTTCCGCCTGCGGGACCGGCCCAAATGACGCTGCGCATCAGGCCCGGCGAGCTCGACGACGTCCCATTGATCGCGGAGCTGATCCGCGGCCTGGCGCGCTACGAAAAGCTGGAGGACGAGGTCGTGATGACCGAGGAAAAGCTCACCGACAGCCTGTTCGGAGAGCGCCGTTATGCGGAGACGTTGATCGCGCAGGACGACGGCGAGCCCGTGGGATTCGCGCTCTTCTTTCACAACTTCTCGACCTTTCTGGCGCAGCCGGGCATCTACCTCGAGGACCTGTTCGTCGTCCCCGAGCAGCGTGGTCGAGGAGTGGGCCGCGGGCTGCTCGAACGCCTCGCTCAGGTCGCCGTCGATCGCGGCTGCGGCCGGCTCGAGTGGGCCGTGCTCGATTGGAACAAGGATGCCATCAAGTTTTACGAGCGCCTGGGCGCCAAACCCAACTCCGAATGGACCGTGTACCGCCTGACCGGCCAGCCGCTGCATGCGCTTGCCGGAGAATAGAAAACGCCAATGGAAGTGCTCCACCCCAAAGAGCTCGACACCCACCCCGGCGACGAGCTGGTCAGTTGGGCGCGCGATCAGCTCTCGATCGCCGGCTCAATCCTCGACAACCCTGGCGGTGGACTGCTGTTCGCCACGCAAACCATCGGCCAGATTCGGGCCGGCCTGCAGGAACGCGACGCCGCGCGCTGGCGGGAGGTCATCGAGGCGCTCGATCGCGCTGAGGATGCCGCCGTGCGCCGAGAATTCACGACCGCGCGGCAGCTCATTGACGAGGCCGCCACCAAGCTCGACTAATCCGCCGCGGCAGCCTCCAGCGTCGCTTCGAAACCGGCAGCTCCATCGTGGCCGCCGAACGGGCCGATCGCCGGGAGCGTCACGCCACTCTCTCGGTAGCGGCGAAGCACTTCGCGAATCTGGCGTCGGTCGCCGATCGCCGCGAGCTCGTCGATCATGGCCTCGCTGACCTGACCCGATGCGAGCTCATCCTTGAACTCGCTCGCGTCCATCACCTTCCGGTAGTAAGGCAGCGATGCGTATCTCTCCACGGTTTTGCGATAAACGTCGTGGGCCGCGTTTCGGTCCGAGGTGAGGCTGGCATCGACCGCGGCGACGATCTCGAAGCCTTCCATCGATTTGCCTACCTTCTCGCGTCCGGCTCTGATCGCAGGGACCACGCGTTCGCGGATGTAGGCCGGCGCGCACATGTAGAGAACGACGCCATCGGCAAGCTCACCGGCGAGCTCGAGCATGCGCGGGTTGAGAGCCGAGATGAAGATGGGCATGTCCGGCCGTCGCGGGGCGGAGTACGTCCATCGGGCGGTGAAGAATCGACCTTCGAACGCGCAGGCGCCGTCGCGGAGGGTGGTGCGAACGATGGTGAGGTACTCGCGCATGGCGTCGACCGGGCTCTCGAGTCGCATTCCCCACATGCCTTCGACCGTGACTTTGTGGCTGACCCCGATGCCCAGGATGAAGCGCCCGCCTGAGAGCTCGTCCAGCGTCGCGGCCATCTGCACCATGGCCGTGGGATGCCGCGTGTAGATCGGCAGCACCCCTGTGCCCAGCTTCACGCGCTGCGTGGCGCCGGCGTAGGCCGCGAGGACCAATGACGCATCGCGCGCGTTGGGCAGCTGGATGGTCCACAGCGATTCGCAGCCGTGCTTTTCGACGAGCTTCGCCCGGTCCACCGATTCCCCGAGTGACCGGACCGCGGGATTGAACGCAGCGAGCCGATCCATCGCTCCGCGAATATAGTCCGGTGAGTCTGTGGCAGGCATTGTTCATGGGCCTGCTGCAGGGCGCGAGCGAGCTGTTCCCCGTCTCGTCGCTCGGTCACGCGGTCCTCGTGCCCAGCCTTCTCCGCTGGAGCTTCAAGCAAACGGACCCTTCGTTCGTGCCCTTCCTCGTCTTGCTGCACCTGGGCACGGCAACCGCGCTCCTCGTCATCTATCGACACGAGTGGGTCGCCATCATCCGCGGTTTCTTCACCGCCGCCGTCCGGGGCGAGATGCGCACCGACTCCGAGCGCCTCGCGATGCTCCTTCTCGTCGGCACGATCCCGGCGGCGACGCTGGGCGTGTTTCTGGAGAACCGCATCAAGTCGCTGTTCACGAGCCCATACGAGGCGGCTGCCTTCCTGGTCGTCAACGGCGTGCTGATGCTCGGGTTCGAGCAGCTGCGCCGGCGGACTGAGCGGCGCGCGGCAGTAGCGTCGGAGTCCCGTGACGAGCAGGAGTCGCATTTTGCGCAAGCGGAACGGATCAGCTTCCGGGCGGCCGCGTTGGTGGGCGCGTGCCAGGCGCTCGCGTTCTTCCCAGGCATCTCACGTTCGGGCATCACGATCGGGGGCGGGTTGATCGCGGGTCTCCGGCATCAAGAGGCTGCGCGCTTCTCATTTCTTCTCGCGACTCCGGTGATCCTCGGCGCCGGCGTCGTCGAGGTGCCTCAGCTGTTTGCGAATGGCGTACCCGTTGGCGAGTACCTCGCTGCTGCTGTGCTCTCGGGTGTGGCGGCCTACGCGAGCGCTCGGTTTCTACTTCGATACTTCCGCTCGGGCCGCCTCGACCCATACGGTTGGTACTGCGTCGCGGCCGGGCTCGCCAGCCTTGCTTTGTTACGCTTCAGCCTGTGACGAAGAGCAATTCGATGGCCGTCGGATTGGGGGTGCTCGGGGTTATTTTCATCGTCCTCGCGGTTCTCTATGCGTTAGGCGTCCTGCAGCTGTTCACGTCGGGACCGGGGAACCACTACAAGCACGCGATCTTGCTCGTGGTTCTGGCGGTGGCCAGCTTCGTGGCCGCCAGCTTCGCCCGACCGAAAACAGCCTGACCTGAGCTAGCTCGCCGGGATTCGCTCCGGGACCAACCGGCCGCCAAGGTCGCGTTCTCCGGCCCTGACGTCCTCGTGGTACACGGCGTCGGCGTTCACCTTCCACGGATCCAGCAGTGAGCCCGTTGCGATGTTTCGCGCGACCAGAAGCGCGGTCATCATCGAGTGGTCCTGGTTGTTGTATTTGTGCATGCCGTTGCGTCCGGCCAGGTAGAGGTTTGGCAGCGCCGTCGCGAGGTGATCGCGCACGACCGCGACGTTGTCCTGGTAGCGGTCGTCATAAACGGGGTATGCCTTCTGCTGGCGCACCACGACTCCGTCGAAGACCTCGCCCGGAGAGCACATGCCCAGGCGGTCAAGCTCCTGGGTCGCCAGCTCGACGAGATCGTTGTCCGGCATCGTCCACAGACCGTCGCCTTCGAAGCAGAAGTACTCGAGTCCGAGGCAGGTCTTGCCTGAATCGGGCACCATGTCCGGGCTCCAGTTCTTGAAGTTCTGGATGCGCCCGACCCGGACGCCCGGGTCGTGGATGTAGATCCAGTTGTCCGGAAAGACGTTGGCCCGATCGATCATGAGAGCCACGCTGATGAAATCGCGATAGCTCAGGCTGTCGGCCGCCTTGCGCACCCGGTCGGGGGCGGCCGGGTCGAGCCTGGCCACCAGCTCGCGGATGGGAATGCTCGACACGAAGTGCGTGCCTTCATGCGTCTCTATTCGGCCGTCTGGGGTTTTGGTCGCAATCGAGCGGACAAGACCGCCCTCGTGTCGGATCTTCTCCACCGACCTGCCGAGCAGGACGGGGTGACCCTTCGCCTCGCTGATCTCGGCCACCCGCTCCCACATCTGCCCAGGCCCAAGCCGCGGGTAGCGGAACTTGTCGATGAGCGTCGTGATGATCGCGCCGCGGCTGGTTGACTTGCGAGGGGGGAGCAGCGCGCTGCGCAGGACGACCCACAGGTCGAGGCTCTTGATCCGCTGCGCCGCCCAATCGGCCGACAGCTCCCTGGTGCTGATTCCCCATACCTTCTCCGTGTATGTCTTGAAGAAGATGTTGAATAGGCGCCATCCGAACTGGTTGCGGACCCAATCCTCGAGCGTCTTTGGATTCTTGACCGGCTGCAGCCGGGCGCGCGCGTAGCTCGCAAGGCAGAGGACCGCCTCGATCGGACCCAGATTCCAAAGCGCGTTGGCGGCTTTGATCGGATAGGCGAAGAAGCGGCCACGGTAGTAGATGCGGGATAGCCGGCCCCGGTTCAGCATCTCGGAGCCAAGAATCTCGCTCCAGAGGCCCTCGACCTCGTCGTTCTTGGAAAAGAAGCGGTGACCACCGATGTCGAACCGGTATCCCTTGTGCTCGACCGTCCTGGCCAGGCCGCCGACCTGCGTCGGGTCCTTCTCGACGACCGTGACGGCGACGTCACGCTTCAGCAGCTCATAGGCCGCGGTCAGCCCGGCGGGCCCCGCGCCCATGATCACGACGTGCTTGCGTTCGCCTTCGGCGATCAAAGCGGCCAAAGTATCAACGAGTTGAACTAGTTGAGCGGTCCTTTACTGCGAACTTCGTCCACTTTGACCAGGGCATCCCGAAGCCCTTTGATCCAGTCGGCCTGGTGCATGCCGACCAGCCGGACGCACCAGGCGAGCGCCTCGCTGCGGCTGCGCGCCACGCCTCCGGCGACCAGGGTGTCCAGGATCGAACGCTCGCCCATCCGGAGGCGGGTCATCACCGGCACGCTGAGCGTGGTGAACACCTTCATCTCGTCGCCGCACCTGGCGCCCCAGGCCACCTTGCGCCGAAAGTGGCGCTCGGCGTCCCGGGCGATGCGCACCCGATCCTCCCGCGATTCCTCGCGGAATCGCTCGATCCGGGCTGCGCGGGCCGCCGCCCGAGCGGCGCCGGCCGTCGCGCCGGCGAGCTCGACATCAGGCAGCTGCCCTACAACGAGGATCTCCTCCCCGTCCGCGCTCACCTCGGGCGGACCGACAAACCAGCCGGCCGGGATCCGGGCGGCGAACCACGCGCGTACGTCCTCGGCCATCGATTACAAGATTACGGGGTGGGACCCCGCCCCGGGTTCGGCTTAGGCCGCCGCCTCCTGGGGTCGCGCCCCAAGCGGCTTCAGGCTGTCCACCACGACCTCGGTCCGGTAGCGCTTCTGGCCGGCCGTGTCCTCCCAGGTGTTGGTCTGCAGCCGCCCGTCCACGTACACGAGCCTGCCCTTGTGGAGGTATTGCCCAACGAATTCCGCGGTCTTCCCGAAAGCCACCAGGTGGTGGAACTCCGTCT
>VBII01000263.1 GCA_005887735.1 Chloroflexota bacterium | reverse complement strand
CCGGCCGCATCTCAATCCGGACGTGGTTGTGGAGGACGGCGATGCGCTCGAGCTCGCGAAGCGATTCGCGCACCTGGCGGGCGCGCCACCCCCGGTGACTTTCGAACGCTTCGGCACCGCACAGGTCGCCCTGCCGGGCCGGCTCGTCGAGTTCGTCACCGCGCGTGCGGAGTCGTACGCGCCGGAGTCGCGCAAACCCGATGTGCGTCGCGCAACCCTGGAGGAGGATCTCCGCCGGCGCGACTTCACCGTCAACGCGCTGCTGATGGATTTCGACGGCAACGTTCAGGACCTGCTTGGGGCGCGGCAGGACCTGGAGGCGAAGATCCTTCGCACGCCGGCCGACCCGATGCTCACGTTCGCCGATGACCCGCTGCGCATGCTGCGTGGCGTCCGGTTCGCGGCCGACCTTGGTTTCGAGTTGGCCCCAGGCCTCGTCCCGGCCATGCGCCGGCTGAGCTCTCGCCTCGCGCCGCCGGTGGTCTCGATCGAGCGGACGGCGGATGAGCTGCGCCGGATGCTGGCCTCGGAGCGGCCGAAGCTCGCCCTGGAGCTCCTGGACGAGGCCGAGCTGCTCGACGTCATCTTGCCCGAGATCGCCGCATGCAAAGGGGTGGCGCAGAGCGGCTTCCACACCCACGACGTGTTCGGCCACACGCTGCTCACAGTCGCAGCGACGCCGCCCGACCTGATCCTTCGCGTCGCGGCGCTGTTCCACGACTCCGGGAAGCCCAGGACCGCCAGGGGCGACGGCACCTTCATCGGACACGAGGAGGTTGGCGCCGAGATCGCCAAAACCGCGCTCGAGCGCCTGCGGTTCGCACAGCGGGAGATCGAGGTGGTGGTCACCCTCGTCCGGCTGCACCTCCGGCCGGTGTTCTACAGCTCGGAGTGGACGGACGGGGCCGTGCGCCGCCTCGCCAGGGACGCGGGCCGGCTCCTCGACCGGTTGATGTTGCTGGCGAGGGCGGACATCGCTGCCTCCGCCTATCCCCACCCGGAGAAGCTCGACGAGCTCCGGGCTCGCCTCGACGCGGTGATGGCCGAACGGCCTTCACGACTCGAACCGCTCATCTCAGGCGAAGACATCATGCTGATTCGAGGCATCCGCCCAGGTCCCGAGGTCGGGCGGATCAAGCAAAAGCTCGAAGAGCTGGTGCTCGACGGTGAGATCGCGCCCGACCGGCAGTCGCTTCTCGACTACCTGTCGGCGCATCCGGATTTGTAGGGCCTTTGTGCCGCCGCCGCCGCGAATTCAAACCGCCGGCTGAGAGTTCGTTCGGGTTTTTCCCCAGGAGCCATTATGCTGCGACAAGAGGGGACCGCCCGGAAGGGGATCGGGCGGCCTGGGGAGGTACTGAAATGACAGACGTGGCACTGGAGTCGGTGGGGGCCGCAAGTACCAACGGGGGGGCCGATCCCCTTGTGCTTGAGCCAAAGGCGACCATCCTGGCGCGCGACGATGCGCTCTCAGGCAGGCTCACGCTCAAGGGGCTGGGGCATGTGCTCGGCAACTTCAGCGGTGAGATCGACTGCGACGGCGACCTTCTGATCGGCCCTGAGGCCCATGTCGAGGCCAATATCCGCGGGGCAAGGATCACGGTCTCGGGCCTGGTCCGGGGCAATGTGATCGCGAGCAACCGGCTCAAGATCACCAGCACGGGCCGCCTCGAGGGTGACGCCACCGTCGGCGCCCTGGTGGTCCAGGAAGGCGGCGTCCACTACGGCGTGATCCGGGTTCATCCCGAGGGCATTCCGGACACGCCGCCCGAGCGCATGGCGCAGGTCCCGGCGCAGTCGACCGTCGTAACTTTGAAGACCTATCCCAACTCCGTTGGGAAGGTCAGAAAATTCTGGGGTGAGTTCTTCTAGAAGGCCGTCCAAGAAGCCGTCCCGGGCCGGAGGCCAGGCGCCCCGTGCCCGGGCGGCGGCTCGTCCAGCTGCCAGAGCAGCGAACAGGACGCCGGCCGAGACTCGTCAGGCGGTCAAGCCGCGGTCCAGGCCGACCCCCAGAGCCACATCGAAGCCGAGCCCCAAACCAGCTCCGCCGCAGGCCGCCAGGCGCCGCGAGCCTGGGCCGCTGCCGCCTCCCAACCCCCTGCCGGTGAGGCCCGCCACGCCCGCGCCCCGGACCGGGATCCGGCTCGCGGGGTCGGCCTCCTCCCGGCTGACGATCAAGCCGAGTCCGACCCAGGGACCCAGGCCGCAGCTCCAGCTTTCGACCAAGGTCCGGCCCGGCGGGCCGCGACGCTTGAGCGAGGTCGAGCTCGACGAGGACGAGGTCTTGATCGACGGCTTCGAGGCCGTGCTCGAGGGCGAGAAGGTGCGCATCACCGCCGTACTCGAGCGCACTTGCGTCTACGTGGACAGGGGTGGCGACCGCCGGCTTGCCCGCAAGGAAGAGCTGTGGGTGGAAGCGGACAAACTGCCGATCCGCAGCCGCGGCCTCGCCTAGTGTCCCGGACCGCGGGGACACAGCCTTAAATTAACGTCGTGATCGAAGAACCCAAGATCAATCGCAACCTCGCGCTCGAGCTCCTTCGAGTGACGGAGGCGGGCGCCCTGGCGGCGGCGCCCCTGCAAGGGAGGGGCAACAAGGATGCCGCCGACGCGCGCGCGGTCGACGCCATCCGCACCTCGCTCGCGACCGTCGACATGAGGGGCACGGTCGTGATCGGCGAAGGTGAGAAGGACGAGGCGCCGATGCTCTATTTCGGCGAGCAGATCGGCAACGGCCTGGAGCCCGAGGTGGATGTGGCGGTCGACCCGATCGAAGGCACCAGCCTCACCGCGTCCGGGCTGCCGGGCGCGATCTCGGTCGTGGCGCTGGCCGAGCGCGGGACGATGTTCACGACCCACGTCCACTACATGAAGAAGCTCGTCGTGGGCCGGAAGGCTCGCGGCGTGATCGACCTCGAGATGCCGGTGGAGTGGAACCTGCGCCGGATCGCCAAGGCGGAGGGCCTCCCGGTCCAGGAGCTCTCGGTCATCGTGCTGGAGCGCGACCGCAACAGAGAGGTGATCGCGCAGATCCGCGAGGTTGGGGCGCGCATCAAGCTGATCTCGGCCGGCGACGTCGCCGGGGCGCTCGAAGCCGCGCTCGAGACGCGGTTCGGCATTCACTGCATGATGGGCTCGGGCGGCGCGACCGAGGGAGTGCTCGCGGCCTGCGCGATCAAGACCATCGGCGGCGACATGCAGGCGAAGCTGCACTTCCGCGACGAGAAGGAGCGAGAGCTCGCAATCAAGGAAGGGCACAAGCCGGACCGTGTGCTGTGCCTCGACGACCTGTGCTCGGGCAAGGACATCTTCTTCGCCGCCACGGGCATCACCTCGGGTGAGCTGCTCAAAGGCGTCCGCTACGAGGACGTCTACGCCTACACGCAATCAATGGTTCTGCGCTCCGCTTCAGGCACGATGCGCATCGTGGATGCCTACCATCCGATCGACAAATTGAGGGCGAAAGGCCTCCTTCCCGAGCAGGTCGCAGTCCGCTGAGCGCGACCGAGGCGGGGCAGTTTCTAACAGCCGCCGGCAAATCGCTGGGGCCCGCTCAGTGGGAGTGGATCGCCACCGCCCGGCTGGTGGCTCGGCGTCGTGCCTCGGTGGGAGCGGTGGAGGAGCTGCTCGACGGCCTGCTCTCGGGGGCGGACCAGGCGATGGTCAACGCCTTCACGACCGGATTCCGTGTCGCCCAGGCCAAGGCCGCCATCGACAAGTCCGTAACCGATCCGGCCGCGGCCGCCGCAGCCCTCGAGTCGGCGCAGGTCGTTGCCCTGGGCATCCTGGTGCGGGAGGCGATGCAGCCGGCGCAGTTCGAGACGATCTACAGGCCGTTCGCGACCGTCCTGCCCGGGCCAACCTACCGCCCGGCCGCGCCCATCGATCAACAGATCGCCGGATTTCTGCGCCGCCTGCCCACGCTGAAAGGTGAGCCGGAGGCGGAGGTGTCGACGGTGGCGAAAACCTTGAGCGAAAGGCCAAAGGCCACGCCCGGCCCGTCCGCCGGAGCCGTTTCCGTAATCGCCGCGCCGGCCGGACTTGACCCGGCCGCCAACTACGCCGCCGCCTGGAAGCAGGTCATCACGGCCGCCAACCAGACCGGGCGGACGCAGGCGTTCCGCGTCATGCAGGACAGCGCTGAGCAGGCGGCGCCGCACGATGGCCTTGGCATCGTGGGCTTTGCGGGCGTGGCCGCGGGGGCGATCTTCATGCGCGACGTCTTGCAGGTCGAGAAGGTGCTGCTTCTGTACGAGCCCTTCGCCGGGATATTTCCTTACGAGTCGCTCGCCTAGGCCGTCCTCACCCCGGCGGCCTTCCCCAGGCCGAGCTCCTCGATGGCGACCTCGCGCATCTTGAACTTCTGGACCTTGCCGGTGACCGTCATCGGAAACGCGTCTACGAACTTCCAGTGCCGCGGGATCTTGAAGCTCGCGATCTTGCCCTTGCACCAGGCGGCGAGATCGTCACCGCTTGCTGCGCCGCCTTCGCGCAGCTTGACCCACGCCATCACCTCTTCGCCGTATCGCTCTGAAGGGACGCCAATGACCTGGACGTCAGCCACGTCCGGATGGCTGTAGAGAAACTCTTCCACCTCGCGCGGATAGATGTTCTCGCCGCCCCGGATGATCATGTCCTTGATCCGCCCGACGATGTTGACGTAGCCGTCCTCATCCATGGTGGCCAGGTCGCCGGTATGCATCCAGCGCGCCCCGTCGATAGCCTGGCGGGTGGCTTCTTCGTTGTTCCAGTAGCCGCGCATCACCATGTATCCGCGGCTGCACAGCTCGCCCGCGGTACCTCGCTCGACGACGGCGCCGGAGCTCGGATCGACGATCTTGATCTCGACATGCGGATGGACGCGGCCCACCGTGGAGACGCGCCGCTCCAGCGGATCGTCGGTGGTGCACTGAGTGGAGACGGGCGACGTCTCTGTCATCCCATACGCGATGGTCATCTCGGGAATGTGCATCACGGTCTGCACCTTCTTCATCACCTCGACCGGGCATGGCGAGCCGGCCATGATGCCGGTGCGGAGCGAGCTGAAGTCGAACTCTTTGAATCGCGCGTGCTCGAGCTCGGCGATGAACATGGTGGGCACGCCATACAGCGACGTGCAGCGCTCCTGCTGGACGGTCTGCATGGTGGCGATGGGGTCGAACGCCTCAGCGGGGATCACCATCGTGGCCCCGTGGGTGGTGCACGCGAGGTTGCCCAGGACCATGCCGAAGCAGTGATAGAAGGGCACCGGGATGCAGACCCGATCCTTCTCCGTGTACCGCAGCGTCTCGCCGATGAAAAAGCCGTTGTTGAGGATGTTGTGATGGGTGAGGGTCGCGCCCTTCGGAAAGCCGGTCGTGCCGGAGGTGTACTGGATGTTGATCGGGTCGTCGAACTGGAGAGTGGCCTCGAGCTCTTGCTGCTCGTCAGGCGTCACCTGTGAGGCATCGCGCTTGAGCGCGTCCCAACCGTCTTCGATTACAAGCGCTTCGCGCAGCTCCGGACACCTTCCCTTGACCTCGGCGAGCATCGCCCGGTAGTCGGCCTGCCGGAAAGCCGCGGCAAGGATCAGAAAGCTGATCCCCGATTGGTTGAGTGCGTACTCGAGCTCGGAGGTCCGGTACGCGGGATTGATGTTGACGAGGATCGCTCCCATCGCCGCAGTCGCGTACTGGACGATCACCCACTCGTATCGGTTGGGCGACCAGATGCCGACCCGATCGCCTTGCTTCACCCCGCGGGCCATCAAGCCGCGGGCGATCTCTTCGCACTGCTCGACCAGCTGGCTGTACGTGGCGCGGTATGCCTGATGTGGTGCAACCAGAGCCTCGCGATCGCCGAAGCGGGCCGCGGTCCGCCGCAGGTTCTGGAAGATCGGCTCGCCGATCAGAGGTATCTCGCTCGCCCCGTGGACGTAGCTCAATTCAGGCATCGTCCTACCTCAAATGTAGTAGTCGCGCAAAATCAACCAACCCTCTTGACATTGTCCTCGGATCGTTGCAAGGTGGAGGTAATTCGTTCTCCGTCCGGGTCCACCGACAGTTCGCGCAAAGGTTGGCCTCTTAAGTAGGCAACGGCCGTAAAGCGGCGCAGAAACCAGCAGCGTGTCACCCGGTGGTTTCCCGGTCGAGGCGGTGTCCGCTGCAGGCGCCGCCTCGTTTTTTTGTCGCTGAGTTACGGCCCGAATGAACCGGGCCTATAGCTCCACATCGTGTTTTTAGCGGACCGACCTGATCCTGCTGACGAACACCGTTCCGAGAATCAAGAACACGATCGCGCTCGAGAACACGACCCGGTAGCCCGAGTTGGCTGAAGCGTGGTTGAAGTAGTCGAGCGCGTTCCCCGCGAAGAACGGGACCACGAACTGGGGCAGAGTGAGAGCGATGTGGAAGAGGCCCATGTCCTTGGCGCTGTTTTTCCGGTCGGGCAGCGTGTCGCAGGCAAGCGCCCAGTCGACGGCGTAAAAGAGCCCGTACCCGATCCCGTAAGCGGCGCCGAGCGCGAAAACGATTGGCTGCGCGGTCGGATAGAAAGCGATGAAAACCAGGGCGACGAAGGCCTGGAAGCCTCCGCTCGCATAGACGAACACCTTGCGACGATGCAGCCGGTCCGACAGGTGGCCGCCCAAAAGACCAAACGGGACCGCCACCAGTAGCACGACGAGAAACCAGAGGGTCAGGAAGCCCGCGGGGTCGGAGACGCGGACGACGTCGCGGAAGAAGTTCAAGAGGTAGGTGGCAACCGCGGTGATGCCCGCGGAAACGAAAAACCGCGTCAGGATGACCCACGCGAAGTCGCCACCCAGCATTGGACGTATGAATTCCCTGGCCACCGCACCGAGCGATTGATTGGCGGCGCGCGGCGGCAGCGGCTCTGAGCCTTCGCCGGCCGCGGCGAGGGAGGTTGGGATCAGGGTGGCGAGGATGACCACGGCGAAGGCGAGGAAGATCCACCGGTCCTGGTGCGCGCCGTGCAGCAGGCCATATGTGAAGAGGCCGCCGCCGCTGCCCAGCTGCACCATGGTCGCGAGGAAGCCGCTGGCGCGGCCGAACTGCTGCGCGGGAACGACGTCGGGAATGATCCCGGCGAACGCGGCCCCGGCGGCGTTGAAGAAGAACTGGACCCACCCGTAGCCGATCACCAGCTGCAGGTAGCTGTGCGATGTGGCCATCAGGACAAATCCCGGGAGGGTCAGGATGGAGGCGCCGATCATGATCGGGCGCCGCCTTCCGAAGGGCGTGGTCAGCCGGTCCGAGATCGCGCCGACGAGCGGAGGGATGGCCATCGCAAACAAGCCGCCGACGCTGACGGCGAGGCCGATCGCCGCACCCTGGGCGTTCCGATCCGGGACCAATTGGTCGACCTGGTCCTGGATGATGACGAAGGTGAACGGCTGCCACAGGAAGAAGCTGCCGAACCAGAAGGCGCTGAGCGCAATGTGCCGGAGGTTGCTGAACCCGGCCTCGACGGGCGGGGTGCGCTCGGTGGTCAGGGTCGCCACGCCGGAAGGCTAGCGCGCCATGCGCCGAAAGTGCGACGCGCCTGGGCGCCCAGGGCGGCGACCTTCGGCCGCCTGCCGCTTATCCATTGCCGTCCTTTCGTCGCCTGGCGCTTGTTAATCAGCTTCCCGCCGGGACCGAAAAGCTGTAGGCTGTGCCGGCCCCCTTGCCATCCATACTTTCGCGGGCAAAAACGGTCCTGGTCGATGTGCCGAGGCGCGGCAAGCTTGCCTATTGCCTGCTGCGCGACGAGCGGGTTCCCGCCGCGCCCAAGGCCGTGCTCCTCGCCGCCCTGGGTTTGATCGTCAGCCCACTGGACTTCCCGGCCTGGATCCCGGTCCTCGGCGAGCTCGACATGCTGGCGCTGGGCATCATTGCCGTCGAGACGTTCATCGAGGCTTGCCCGGCGGAGATCCGGCGTGAGCACGAGGCTGCGTTGAAGGCAAAGCAGAGCCTGTGGGATCGTGACGTGCGGGACACGGTGGGAGCCGCGCGGCACGGGCTGGGGCGCGCCGTCGATCGAATCCGTTCGCGAGTCCGCCACCGCGACGAATATCAATCCATGTCGGAGGTCGGGTGAAGTGCGGGTCTTGCTGACGAAGGATGTTGAAAATGTCGGCCGCGCCGGCGATGTCAAGGAGGTCGCGGACGGATACGGCCGCAACTTCCTGCTGCGGCGCAAGCTGGCCGTCGCCGCCGGCAAGGGCGCTGAGGCCGAGGCGAAGAGGCTGCGTGATGCAGCCGTCAAACGCGAGACGAAGGACCGCACCGACGCCCAGGCCGTCGCCGACGAGATCGGCAACAAGACAGTGGTCGTGCGCCTGAAAGTCGGCGCTGAGGACAAGGCTTTCGGTTCGATCACCAACCAGGACATCGCGGCGGCTTTGAAGGCGCAGCACCGTGTCGAGATCGATCGCCACAAGATCGACTTGAAGGAGCCCATCAAAACGTTGGGCGAGCACCAGGTCTCGCTCAAGCTGCACCGCGACGTGAGCGCTCACGTCAACGTGATCGTGACTCAGGACCGTTAGCAGCTAACCGCCATGGCGACCACGCTTACCCTCGCCGCAGGGCGGATACCACCGCACGACCTCGACGCTGAGATCTCGGTCATCGGGTCGATCCTTCTCGACCCGCTTTCGATCGCCAAGGTGCTGCAGTTCCTGCATCCCGAAGACTTCTACCGCGAGAACAACGGGCAGATCTACCGCGCCTCGCTCGATCTCTTCGCCGCCGGCGAACCGATCGACAACGTCACGCTGGCGTCGCAGCTGCAGACGATGGGGTTGCTCGACCGGGTGGGTGGGCGGGCCCAGCTGGCCTCGATGCAGAGCGTGGTTCCGACCGCGGCGAACATCGAGTACTACGGCCGCATCGTCAAAGAGAAGGCGTACAAGCGCCGGCTGATCTCCGCAGGCGGAAACATCGCAGGGTACGGCTACGACGATTCGATCGAGGCCGAAGACGCGATCAACCAGGCGCAGTCACTGGTGTTCGGCGTCGCCGACGACCGGGACCAGCGCGAGCTGGCGCGGCTCTACGACCTGCTCGGACCCGCGATGGAGCGGATCTCTTTGCAGATGGAGAGCGGACAGGGGATCGTCGGCATCCCGTCGGGCTTCCACGACCTGGACCGGATGACGAGCGGGTTCAAGGACAGCGACCTGATCATCATCGCGGGACGTCCTGCCATGGGAAAGTGCGCCAGAAGCAACACTCTCATCGACGATCCAGCCACGGGCGAACGGATGACCATCGAACAGGCGGTTCATCGACAAATTCTCCAGATCCATGGCTTTACATCTGACGGACGTATCAAGCCGAGCGATGTACATGCCTGGGTTGACAGTGGGATAAAGCCATGCTTCAAGGTCACCACTCGCAGCGGCCGTTCGGTCGAGGTTACGGGTCACCACCCATTCCTGACCGTCAGAGGGTGGCAGCCACTGCACGACGTCATCGCTGGCGATCGAATCGCCGTTCCGCGAGTT
>VBII01000262.1 GCA_005887735.1 Chloroflexota bacterium | reverse complement strand
ATGGCGTGCTGCTCGTCACCGGACTGTTGATGGTCTGGGTCGATCACTGGCCCATCGGAGCGCTGTGGATCGTCCTTGCCCTGATCCTGTTCGTGGTCCTGGCCGGGCTCGCGTTCCGGGTCTACTCGCCGCTGCTGCGGAATCAGATCCGGCTGGTCGACGCCGGCGACACGGCCTCGCCGGAGTTCGTGCGGCTGTCGCGCAGGAGCGCGATGCTGGGCCCTATCCTCGGGCTCCTGGCCGTCCTGATCCTGGTCATGATGGTGTTCAAGCCGACCCTGTAAGCCCACAGAACCCCGAGCACCGACGCGTCGATCACGCAGTAGCCGCCGGCGATGACCGACATGAAGATCGCGGCGAAGAGCGGCCAGCGCGGCGACCGCAGCAGGAAGTAGGCGAAGATCGGAAAGCAGAGCGCGCCCTGGATGTCGAGCCTCCCGGTCACCACCGGCAACGCGGTCAACCCGAGCAGCGCCCAGGTGCCCGCGAACCCAAGCACCGCATACGCGACCCGGCGACCGTGACGCCGGACCACCGGCGTCTGCGCGGCGAGCAGGCCGAACAGGTACACGATTCCGTGTCCAGGCGGTACGAACAACGGAAGGTTGTGCAGCCGATAGCGGTAGACGCCCCACACGAGCGAGCCGAAGATCTCGAAGCACGTTGCCACCAGGACGCAGACCCACACCTGCACGCGCTGCTCTTTGGGTGCCTTGAGCGCGGCGAGGTAGAGCACGGCGAACGTAAGCATCCCGAGCAGGTATTGCTGCCACTGCGCGGTGACGCGACTGTCCGCAAACAGGCCCAGCGGCGTGTAGACGAGAAGGTAGGCGTGCAGCCAATACGGCCGCACGCCTGCGGCGATTCTCGCGATTACTTGATGGTGCCCCTTTCGTCGATCAGGCTGCCCTGCAACGTCCAGCCTGTTCCATTCCAGGTGATGACCTGCTCCTGCATGATCGGGAAGTGGTCGGACGAAGTCGTCTTGACTTTGATGCCTGGAAGCAGGAATGGATTCGTCTCATTCAGCTTGTTGGCGGCGATATCCGTGACGTTCTTCCGCGTCATGTTGGTGCCCGCCTGCTTCAGTACGTCGACCATCGTGTAGGCGACGGCGACGCCGTAGATGTTGAATCCGTCCTCAGGCTTGCACGTCGAGCAGCCGGCGATGATCGTCTTGTACTGCTGCATCCCCGAGTCGTTCGCCCACTGCGGATCGGTTGGATCCTTGATGTAGCCGACGCTGGTCACGTTCGTGAGCGCCGCTCCGGCCTTCTTGGCGAGGCCCATGTACACCTGTGGGTTGGAGACAGAGTTGAGATAGATCGTCGGCGCCCAGTGCAGCAGGGTGACAGTGACCAGTGACTTGATCGTGAAGCCGGGCGTAGCGAAGATGAAAAGCGTGTCCGCGTGGGACGCCTGGAGCTTCGTGAGTTGGGCCGCGGTGTTGGCCGCCGTGACGTCGTAGCTTTCCTTGTCCACGATCATCGAGGCGTTCGACCCCAGCCCGTCGGTCAGGCCCTTCAGGTAGTCCAGGCCGTAGTCGTCATTCTGGTAAAGCACGCCGATCTTCGCGCCGGCGTGGTTCTTCAGCACATCAGCGGCGTAGATGCGCGCTTCGCCCTGGTACGGCGGCTGCCAGCCGAGCGTCCACTGGTTGGTGTCGTGGTCCTTGTTGAAGGTCGTTGCGCCCGTGGCGACGAAGAGCTGCGGGACCTTTTTGCTGTTCAGGTAGTCGCGAACCGAGGTCTGGGCCTGGGTGCCCAGACCGCTGAACATCGCAAAGACCTGGTCCTGCTCCACGAGCTGCTTGGTCAGGGGCACCGTTTGCGCCGGGTTGTAAGCATCGTCGAGGATCTTGAAGTTGATCTTGCGGCCGTTGACGCCACCCTGGCCGTTGATGTAGTTGAAGTAGGCGAGCTCCGCGTTCCCGATCGTGCCGTATGCGGCGGCGGCGCCGGACTGGGCGATCGTGTTGCCGAGACTGATCGAGTCGGCGGTGATTCCGACGTCGGTCTGCGTCGTTGGGGTGCCGGTGCCGCCACCGCACGCCACGAGCAGGAACGTCGCGACGGCTACAAGAGAAGGCACCTTTCGTCCCATAGAGATTCCTCCTAATTTGATGGTTCTTGTATTTAAACAGTCTGGGGGTCCGGCGGCATCTGTCCAGTCTCCCGATCGGTTGCCCCGCGGAGGCGCCGGTTGAGAAGCGAATAACCACTACGGGCCAAGCCCACAAGCCCGTTGGGGGCGAAGATCATGATCACGATCAGGATCACCCCATAGGACACGGCCGGACCGGCATTCTTGACCGTCGCCGCGATCTGGGCGGGGATCCATGACTGGTTTGGCACCCACTGGCTCGACTCGATCGGCAGGAAGTAGGCGAAAATCGCTCCGGCCAGAGGCCCTGGGATCGACGCCAGACCGCCGACCACGGCCCCGACGAGGAGCTGGATCGATAAGGAGACGGGAAACGTATCGGGGCTGACGAAGCCTGTCGACAGTCCGTAAAGCGAGCCGGCGACCCCGCCGTAGAACGCGGACAGCCCGAAAGCGAGGGTCTTGAACCCCCTGACGTTGACCCCGGACGCGGCCGCAGCCACCTCACCGTCGCGGATGGCTCGCATGGCACGCCCGGGACGGTGCCGAACGATGTTCCAGGCGACCCAGAACAGAACGAGCGCGCAGAAGAGACTGACGTAGTAGATCCATTGGTCACTGGTCATTGCCGTGCCGGTGATGGTCGAGAAGATGTTGCTCACGGCGCCTGGCGGGTCCGGCTGGACGACGCCTATGCCCTGCACTCCACCGGTCAGGCCGGCGGGCCGCTTGATCAGGCTGGGCGTGACCACGGCCAGGGCGAAAGTAGCAAGCGCGAGATACAAGGGCGAGAGGCGAAGGGCCGGGATACCGAATAGAAAACCGACGAGGCCGGTGGCAAGACCCGCGATGGGAATCGTGAGGAGGTAATCCACCTTGTAGTGGTGGGCGAGGATGGCAGAGATGTACGCCCCAAGCGCCATGAAAGCGCCGTGGCCCAGCGAAAGCTGACCGCTGTATCCGACCAATATGTTCAGTCCCATGATTGCTATCGCGAGGATCAGGGCCTGCGCCCATTCGCTCGCGAGAAAGCTGCTGATCACCGTCGGAAAACCGATCAAGAACAGGACCACCACGCCAACCAGCCAGTAGCGCGGCGGCGCCATGCGAATGCGCTGCAAGTTCATACCCTCCGCACTGCGGCGCGACCGAACAAGCCGTTGGGTTTGAGGATGAGGACTCCGATGATGATCGCGAGCCCCACCGCGAGCTGAAGGTCGCCACCGACAAACGGCAGGTACGCCCCGGCGAGGTTGATGGTGACGCCAACGATGAGTCCCCCAACCACCGCGCCAGGGGGACTCTCAATTCCGCCGAGAACTGCCGCGGCGAATGCGTAGATGATGATCGATTGCATCATGTTCGGCTCGAGCAAGAGGATCGGAGCAACCATGATTCCCGAAACCGCGCCCACGGCCGACGCGAGGCCCCAGCCGAGCGCGAGCATCCAGCTCACATGCACGCCGAGGAGGCGGCTCGCCTCCGGATGGTGCGCGGCGGCGCGAAGAGTCAGCCCGACCGTCGTGCGCTGCAGAAGGAGATACACCGCGAGCAAGACGATCCCCGAGACAGCGATGACGCCAAGGTCGCGATAGCTGACGAAGACGCCGACCAGGTCGACACTCTCCGAGGAGAAGGGACTCGGGAAGGATCGCGGCACATATCCCCAGATAAAGCCCGCCAGGCCGTTGACGAGGGTCGCCAGGCCCAGCGTGATGATCACAAGAGTAAGAATCGGCGCCCGTTCGACGGGCTTGATCACGAGCCGCTGCACCCCGATCCCGCCTGCGAACGCGAGAACGAGGGTCACCGGAAATGCAATCCAATAGCTCATTCCCTGGCTGACCAGCGCATAGGCGACAAACGTGGCAAGCATGGCCATCTCACCCTGGGCGAAGTTGACAAGCCCCATCGCGTTGTAGATGAGGACGAGCGCGAGCGCGAGGCTGGCGAAGATGCCGCCAATCGCGAGTCCGCCGACGAGCTGCTGCAGGAACTCTTGCATCGCTAATACCCGAGGTATGAGCGACGGACCGAGTCGTCGCCGCGCAGCTCCGCGGCCGCTCCGTGGACGGCGACTCTGCCGACCTCGAGGACGTACGCCGTCATCGATAGGTCGAGTGCGATGCGAGCGTTCTGCTCGACGAGCAGCACCGCGACCTGGCTCGTCTCGTTGATCGAGCGGATGATCTCGAAGATCGAGCGCACGATGATAGGCGCCAGGCCGAGCGACGGCTCGTCGAGAAGCATGAGCTTCGGCCTCATCAAGAAGGCACGCGCCAGGGCTAGCATCTGCTGCTCGCCGCCTGACAGCGTGCTCGCCGAGAGGCGGCGCCGCTGCTTCAGGACCGGGAAATACTCGAAGACCCGGTCGTAGTCCTTCTTCACCTCCGGGCCGTCGCGCCGGAGATGCGACCCGAGGCGGAGATTTTCGTCAACCGTCAGCTCAGTGCAGATGCCGCGGCCCTCCGGCACGTGGGCGATGCCACGACGGACGATCTCCTCGGTCGCCATCCGGCGCAGCGAGTGGCCTCTGAAACGGATATCCCCGGTCCAGCGCACGCCGCCAGTGATTGCGCGCAGGGTTGTCGTCTTGCCCGCGCCGTTCGCGCCCAACAGCGAAACGACGCCGCCCTCGGGCACCTCGAGTGCTATTCCGTGAAGGACAGAGGTCGGCCCGTACCCGGCGCGAACCTCCTCCAGTTCGAGCAGCGCCATTCTCAGGCCGCGCCCAGGTAGGCCTCAATCACAGTCGGGTTCTTCTGCACCTCGGCGGGCACTCCCTCCGCGATCTTCTTGCCGAAGTCCAGGACCACTACCCGATCGGAGATGCCCATCACAAACGCCATGTGATGCTCGACGAGCAGCATCGTCACCTTCAACTCCATATGGGCCCGGCGAAGTAGGCGTGCCATCGCCTCCACGTCCTCGTGGCTGATGCCGCCTGCAGGTTCGTCCAGAAGGACGATGCGCGGGCGCGAAACGAGGGCCCGCGCAAGCTCGACTCGCTTCTGAATGCCAAAAGGCAGCACGGCGACGGGCCGCTCCGTGTACTGGCCGAGCCCCACGAAATCGATCATGTCCAGCGCGCGCTGGCGGGACGCGGCCTCCGCGCTCACCGCGTTCGGCAAGGGAACGGATGCCTGCAGCCATCCGCTCTTCGTGTGCACGTGGTCGCCGACCATCACGTTTTCGAGCACGGTCATCGACCGGAAAAGCGCAACGTTCTGGAATGTGCGAGTCAGGCCCTGCCGGATCACGTGGTGCGAGCGGATCGACTGCACGGAACGACCGTCGATGAGGACGGCGCCGTTGCTCGGCCGGTAAACCCGGGTAATCACGTTGAACAGCGTCGTCTTGCCGGCGCCGTTGGGCCCTATCAACGCAACGACCTCGCCGGCCTCGACAGCGAAGGACAGATGGTCCAGCGCGACGACCCCTCCAAAGCGGACGCTGAGGTCGCGGACTTCGAGGAGCGCCACAGCCGAAGTCTAAGTTCGGCCAGCCCCCAATTCCATCAGCCGCCTGGCTGAGGTGCCTGCTGGGGGACCCATTCGACGGCTGCCATGTCAGACTCAGCGCCCGTTATGGATTCCTCCCCGAACCGGCGACTCTCCAGGTCGTGGGGGACGCCGCTCCTGGCCGCTGTGATGCTCATCGCATCGTGCGGTGGGGACGGTGCACCAAGCGGGGTCAACACCGCATCAGCGCCGGGCATCTCGGCGACCACCATCACCGTCGGAAGCCACCAACCTCTGACCGGACCGGCGGCGCCCGGATACAGCGAGATCTCGCAGGCCTCGAACGCTTATTTCCGGTGGGTCAACGACCACGGCGGCGTCTACGGAAGACAGATCAAGTACCTCTACGAAGACGACGGCTATAACCCCCAGACCACATCGACAGTCGTCCGCAAGCTCGTGCTGGAGGACAAGGTCTTCGCCATCTTCAACGGGCTCGGCACGCCGACCCACCTTGCGGCGGTCGACTACCTCACCTCGGAGAAGGTTCCTGACTTGTTCGTGGCTTCGGGCTGCGATTGCTGGAACCAGCCGGCGAAGTACCCGCAGACGTTCGGCTGGCAGCCGGACTACATCATCGAAGGCAAGGTCACCGGCAAGTACGTCAACGACAACCTCTCCGGGCAGAAGGTCGGCTACCTGTATCAGGACGACGACTTTGGCCGGGGCGGGGTGAGCGGGCTCGACTCGCAGATCTCATCCGGCAACATCGTGTCGAGGGAGAAGTACGTGCCGACCAACACCGACGTCGGGCCACAGCTGGCCGCGCTGCAGCAGGCCGGCGCGACGGTGGTCGTGCTGTACACCATCCCCGCGTTCACCGCGATCACCTTGCTCACGGCCGCTGGGATGCACTACAACCCGACGTGGGTCGTGAGCAGCGTCGGGGCAGACCCGACGACGCTCGGGGGACTGCTGCTCAGTTACTCCAATGGGGCAGTCGGAGCGCAGGCGATCAACGGCGTCGTGACGTCCGGATATCTCCCCGCGACTTCCGATACCTCGAGTGACTGGGTCGTGCTCTTCAGGCAGATCCACGACAAGTACATCGCGTCGCTTCCCTTTGACGGCAACGTCGAGTACGGCATGGCAGTCGCCTACTCGTTCGCCCAGCTGATGAAGAAGGCGGGTCGTAACCCGAGCCGGCAGGACGTCGTCAACGCGCTAGAGAAAGGACAGCTCGACCAGGGACCCGGGCTGGTGCCTTTCGGATTCTCCTCGAGCAACCACCTCGGTTATCAAGGAGTGCGAATGGCCGTCATCCAGGATGGCGCCGCGCAGTACACGGGCGCGGTTTACACCGCGGCGACGAGCGGCTCGGTCACTCCGTGCAGCGGCTGTGCTTCGAAGACGATGCCGGCCAACGGAATGCCCTAGCCGCCAGGGCTTAGTCGCCCGGCTCGGAAAGGTCTCCGTGCTCCGGTAGTTCGAGTGGCTCCTCAGGTGCGCTCAGCTCCGGATAGCCCGCGTCGGGCGCCCCGGTGCCCCACCCCGTGGGGGGTCCCCACTCGACAGCCGGCATCTCCGACTCGGGCGCCGCGGCCTGCTCGGTGGGAGCAGGGGGAGCATGAGGAGCCGGCTCGGACCAGGCCGACGGAACCGGCGCATCAGCCGAATGAGGTGGGGGCGTCCCGAAGCCGGCCGAGTAGTCGGGCCGTGTCGCGCGGTGGACCACGGCGGCCGAAGGAAGCGCGAGGGCGCGCGGGCGCCGGACCACGCTCATGAGCCAGTAGACCAGCGCTAGCGCGATCGCAACCGCGCCGGCGATGGGAAGGAAGACGAAGGGTGGCTTCGAGATGACATCGAATCCGTTCAGCGTGGCCGCGACTGGCGAGGTGATCGGGGTCGCGGTCGGATTTGAATCGGGCGATGCGGTGGGCGATGGCGTCGGGGGGGTCGGCGAGGCGGAGGGTGTAGGCGTCGCACTCTCGAGCGCGAAGTTGGCGCACGGGTTCGGCGGCACGCTCGCGCAGAGCTTGTGCACGCCTGGCGCGTCGGCCGAAAACGGTTTGACGCGGGTGTTGAAGCTTCCGCCGCTGTCCGCGGTCGCGCCGCCCGCGACCTTGGTCTGCTCGTCCCAGTAGAGGGTGACCTGCTCGTTGGGCAGGAACTGGCCGCCGGTCACGTTGATGACCGTGTTCGCCGCGCCGTTGGTGACGTCGAGGGAAAGGAAGGCGTTGACCGGGATCGGCGAGGGGGAAGGGGGACAGGGCGTCGCGCCCGAGGCTGTGCCGCCGCAGTCGGCTCGAACCGCAGGTGCTTGGACGAAGAGAAAGGTGGCGGAGGCTGCCGCGGCGAGCATAACGATGGCTGGAGCAAAACGAGGGATCCCCGGGACACGCATTGAAGCGCGGGAACGATAGCAGAGCCGGGTTGGTTACACAGGCGGCCAGGGGATCGACCACGCTGAGGTCGGCTCGGGGAAGCGCCAGGCGGGCTCGAGAACACCTCGGAGCCGGCGCTTGAGCAGGCGAACCTCCGGAGGGCTGAGCAAGGCCTTCAGCGTTTCGGCGAGACCTCCGCGCTCGACCTCGACCAGCGCTCGCTCGATGTCAACGCACATTTCGCCGGGGAGCGGCTGCCCGGAGAAGTCCCAGATCACGGTCCGGAGCTTGTTGTCGACGTGGAATGTGAGGCCGTGGTCGATCACCCAGACGTTGTCGTCCGCGTCGAAGAGGCAGTGTCCCGACTTGCGGTCGGCGTTGTTGGCGATCACGTCAAACAGCGCGACGCGTATCCAGGTGTCGTCGTGGGAGGTGTTTTCGCCCAGGAAATGGCGCCCATCCGCCTCGACGAACAGCTGCATCGCCCCGACACCATGCGGCGCCTTCTCGCGCACCACAGTCGGGGGGATGCGCGGCCAGCCCAGGACCTTGCTCAGCTCATACGCCGCTACCTCACGCTGGTACAGGGTGCCGGCCTCGAAGTCCCAGAGCGGGGATTCCCCGCGCGCCGGCTTGTAGACGGCGCGAAGGTCCGAGGGCCGGTGTGGTCCCAAACGGGTCAGAAAGGTGTAGTTCGACGCGCCATGAAGGAGGCCGAGGATCTTGACGTCGGGCAGCCCCGCCAGGAGCTGCTCGGTGGCCTCAGAAGATTGGCCGGGCACCGTTCATGACCGGGCACGGGTGGCCGGATGAGTCCATGGGCAGCCCACAGCGCGGGCATAGCCGACGCCCGGCAGACAGCACCGACTCCGCCTGTTTGGAGAAGGCGAGGACCTGGTCGTGGCTGAGCCAGAACCGTACGCTCGGCGCATCGACGGCTTCGGTGGCCTCTGTCGACTCGCCGACCGCAGCCTGGCTCGCGACCAACACGAACATGCGACGCGCCTCGTGATACCCCAGGCCCATCTCGCCGATCTGCCACTCCGGGTCGCCGGGCTCGGGTGGCCCGGGTGCGGCCGCGCTCTCATCCTTCGGCTCCTCGATCTGCTGAGCCTCGAGCATCTGATGCAGGCGCAGGATCAGGGCCTGGACCTGTGACTTCTCACAGCCCAGCGTCAGTGAGCGTCCCGAGCCCGTGGCGAGGAGGAAGAACCGGCGCTGGCCGGGCTCGCCGACGGCCGCGACCTCGATGCGGTCGACCGGGTCGAGCTCGTAGATGGCCATCGCCTAAAGACTAGTTGGCGATGTGGTTTTGCAGCCCTTGAAGCGGGGAAGAAGATCAAAGGTAATCACTTCGAATTCAAAACATCCCATCTGGAGGAACAGCGACATATGCCAAAAACCGTAGGAATCGACCTGGGGACGA
>VBII01000261.1 GCA_005887735.1 Chloroflexota bacterium | reverse complement strand
GGAGACCTTTCGATGGTGGGCGCCTTCCTCGGCTGGACGCTCCTGGTCTCTTTCGGGTTCGAGCATCTCCCGATCTACATCGCGCTCGTGATCGCGTTCGTGATCCCGATGATCGGCACGGCGGTGATCAACATCGGCATTCTCCAGTTCGCCTACAAGCCGCTGCTGCGGCGGTCGCTGCTGGCGATCCTGATCACCGCCCTCGGGATGTCGCTTCTCCTCCAGAACGCATCCGAGCTCATCTGGGGCCCCGCAATCCAGGCCTACCCGCCGAACCTGCTTCCGCTCAGCGGATTCTTCGTCGGACCGGTCCACGTCACATATGTCCAGATCGCGCTTGTAATCGCAAGCCTGCTCTTGATGGGTGGCCTCGTGGCTTTCATCCAGGGCACGACGATGGGCACCGCCATGCGCGCCCTGGCGGTTGATCACGACGCCGCCAGGTTGATGGGAATCAACGTCGACGCCGTCATCCGCATCGCGTTTGTGCTCGGGGCGATGCTCGCCGCAGCGTCGGGCGTGATGCTCGGCATCTACTACGTCCAGATCCAGTTCACGATGGGATTCCTGCTCGGCCTCCGCGCTTTCACCGCCGCGGTGCTGGGCGGCATCGGCAACATCCCGGGCGCCATGGCGGGCGGTCTGTTGATCGGCCTTCTCGAGGCTTACACCACGGGTTACCTTTCCGGCACCTGGGAGGACGTGGTCGTGTTCGGCGTCCTCATCACAGTCCTCATCGTCAAGCCCACAGGTCTCTTCGGTGAGCGTGTAGCGGAACGAATGTGATCGCTCGACTGGCCGACCACCCGATTGGACGCAGGTACGCGCCGATGCGAGATCGGTTCAACCGCACCCCTTTCTGGTCGCGTGTCATCGTCGTGCTGGCGCTGATCGGCGCTACCGTCGTGTTCAACGGCGACGACTACGTCACGTCCGTCGCAGTTTCGGTCGCGACCTACGCGATGCTAGGCCTCGGTCTGAACATCGTCGTCGGATACGCCGGCCTTCTCGACCTGGGATACGCGGCGTTCTTCGCCATCGGCGCGTACACCAGCGCGCTGCTGATGACCCAGGCTCACTGGACCTTTTTCGCGACGCTGCCGTTTGCCGTCCTGTTCACCGGCACGGCTGGAGCCATACTCGGCTACCCAACCCTGCGGCTGCGCAGCGACTACCTCGCGATCGTGACCCTGGGCTTCGGCGAGATGACGCGCATCACGTTCAACAACTGGGAATACGCCGGCGGCCCGAACGGAATCCTCAACATCCCATGGCCGAACTTCTTCGGCTACGAGCTCAGCACACAGGCTGATTTTTTCGTCGTCGGCCTCGTCTTGCTCGCGATCGCGATGATCTTCGCCCACCACCTCGACCACTCGCGGCTCGGCCGAGGATGGGTGGCGATCAAAGATGACGAGTTCGCCGCCGAATCCGTCGGCGTGCCGTCGCTGCGGTTGAAGCTCCTGGCTTACGTGATGGGCGGCATGTGGGGCGGCCTTGCAGGAGCATTCTTCGCCACCCGTATCGGAGCCATCGACCCCACCAGCTTCACGTTCCAGCTCTCCGTGCTCGTCCTGATCGTGATCGTGCTCGGAGGCACCGGCAGCCTGCCAGGCGTGCTGCTCGGCGCGCTCGTCGTCGTCGGCCTGCCGGAGGTCCTCCGCCAGTTCGCCGACCAACGACTGCTCTTTTTCGCCGTCCTGCTCGTCGGGATGATGCTGCTGCGGCCACAAGGCCTGTGGCCGCGGATCAGGCGCAAGCCGAAACCCTTCTACGGCTTGCAGGAGGAGGAACCCGAAGACGTTGCGGCGAGGATCCTCCGCGAGCACCAGGCCCAGATTGTGGAGCGCGACCTCCGGCACACTGCCGCCGGCCACAAGTCCTCGAGCGCCGGCGACGTGCTGCTCGAGGTGCACGGGGTGACGCAGCAGTTCGGCGGCTTGCGCGCCGTCGACAACGTCTCGTTCCAGGTAAGGCGCGGCGAGATCTTCAGCATCATCGGTCCCAACGGCGGCGGCAAGACGACGCTTTTCAACTGCATCACCGGGGTACAGAGGCCCAGGCGGGGACGCATCTTGTTCGACGGCCGGTCCGTGGTCGGGCTGCGTCCACACGTGGTCGTCGCGCGCGGCATCGGCCGAACCTTCCAGGGGATCCGGCTCTTCAAGAACATGGCCGTGTTCGAGAACGTGATGGTTGGCCTGTATCCGCGCCACCGCACCATGACCTGGCAGGCGATGCTGCACACGCCTGGCGAGCGAAAGGACGAGCTGCGCACCCTACAGGAGTCACGCCGCTGGCTGAGCTTCGTCGGCCTCGAGTCGCTTGCGGGCCGGCTCGCCACGGAGCTTTCATATGCGGACCAGCGCAGGGTGGAGATCGCGCGTGCCCTCGCTGCGCATCCGCACCTCGTGCTCTTCGACGAGCCCGCCGCGGGCATGAATCCGACCGAGAAGCTCGAGCTGATGGGCATCATCCGCAAGATTCGTGATCTCGGCATCACCGTTGTCCTGATCGAGCACGACATGTCGCTGGTGATGCGTGTCTCGGACCGGATCGCTGTGCTCGATCACGGCGTGCTCATCGCGCTCGACAAACCAGCCGCGATCCAGCAGAACCCGGCCGTGATCGAGGCCTATCTCGGACGGGAAGATGATGAGCTAGGCGCGGTGCAGGAAGCGTAGGCGCTTTTGGCCCTCCTCGAAGTTCGAGATCTCCACGTCTTCTATGGCAACATCGAAGCCCTCAAGGGCATCTCCCTGGACGCGCAGCCCAAACAGATCGTCGCAATCCTCGGAGGCAACGGAGCCGGCAAGACGACGACGCTCCGGACGATCTCCGGGCTTCTGCGTCCGCGCAGCGGATCGATCACCTGCGACGGCAAGAGCCTTGTCGGCGTCGCTGCGCACGTGATCGTGGGCCTTGGTCTCAGCCACGTGCCTGAGGGCAGGCGGATCTTCAACATCCTGAATGTCGACGAGAACCTCAACCTGGGCGGATACCTCCTTCGATCGAACGGCAAGCTCGTGAAGGCCCGCAAGGCCGCCGTTTTCGAGCTGTTTCCCAGGCTTGCGGAAAGACGAATGCAGCTGGCCGGCACGCTGTCTGGCGGCGAGCAGCAGATGCTGGCCATCGGAAGAGCTCTGATGTCCGACCCCAAGGTGCTCATGCTCGACGAGCCTTCGTTGGGACTGGCGCCGATCCTCGCCAGGAGCGTCTTGAAGACCGTCCGGCGGATCGCGGACCGGGGGGCGGCGGTGCTCCTGGTGGAGCAGAACGCGCGCCAGGCGCTGGCTATCGCCGACTACGCATACGTAATCGAGGTTGGCCGGATCGCACTCGAAGGCGAGGCGGCCGTGCTCGCTCGGGACGAGAGGGTTCAGAAGGCCTACCTCGGCGGGTTCGAGTCAGTCTCGAGCGCCTGACGCACACAACAAAAAAAAAGAGGTGGGGTCGCGCGGCGCCCCACCTCTCCGTTGAGCTCTAAATCGCTAGCTGGATGCGACCCATTTTCCGTTCTGACGAATTGCAATGGGCTGGAACGCGGGCGGGCTCCCGACCGCATGCACAGCCAGGAACTCCGGCGCCGGCCGGTCGCCCTTGCTGTCAAAAGCGATGCTTCCTGTGATTCCATCGGAGATCTTGACCGCGTGGATGGCAGGGTTGAGGCTCTTGGCGTCGGTCTTGCCGCCATTGTTCTTCAAGGCTTGCGCCAGCGTCATCATCCCGTCGTACTCGTATGACGAGTAGTCGCCCG
>VBII01000260.1 GCA_005887735.1 Chloroflexota bacterium | reverse complement strand
GAATGCTGACCACAGTCGCGTGGAGCCGGAAGGGCAGGCTGAGCTATGCCCTCGAAGGCGCCATATTCGTCACCGGCGCGGCGCTCCAGTGGCTGCGCGACGGTCTCGGCATCATCTCGAACGCCGCTGAGGCGGGCCCTCTCGCTTCGTCGGTGCCCGACGCCGCCGGCGTGTTCCTCGTGCCGGCCTTCGTGGGCCTGGGCGCTCCCTACTGGGATCCGTACGCGCGAGGCACCATCGTGGGGCTCACGCGCGGCACCACCCGCGCCCACATCGTTCGCGCCGCGGTCGAAGCCATGGCGTATCAGACGCGCGACGTCGTGGAGGCGATGCGGCGCGACACCGGACAGGCGCTGAAAGAGCTGCGCGTGGATGGCGGCGCGGCCGTGATGGACGTCCTGTGCCAGCTCCAGGCCGACCTGCTGGGCATCCCGGTGCGCCGGCCTCGCCACACGGAGACGACCGCTTTGGGCGCTGCCTTCCTGGCCGGCCTTGGGGCCGGTGTCTGGTCTGACGCCGACCTGACGCATCTCTGGAAGCTAGATCGGGAGTTCGAGCCGCGGATGTCCCGCGACCAGGCGGACGCCATGCAGTCCCGTTGGCGCCAGGCCGTCGAACGCAGCCGAGCCTGGGAGCTCCCTGATAAGTAGCTACCGGATAATCAGTAGTCCGATGAGCACCGAAGCCCCCTCACGACCCTCCAGGCATCAGAACCTGTACGCGCATCACCTCTGGATGCAGCAGCGCTTCTTCGCCGGCCTGCTGCTCGGTGTGGGCCTGATCGCGACCGGCCTTTCGATCTACCAGCATCAGCTCTTCTCGCCCGGTTTTGCCGTGTGGACGGTGTACATACCGGTCGGCATCCTGCTCGGCGCAGCCGTCCTCATCTTCAGGCAGCGGAGCGACGTGCGGGTGCTCGAAAACGGCGTGAAGATCTCGAGCGTCATGTCGAACGTGGTCATCGACTACGACTCGATCAAGTCGGTCAAGGCGCTGCCCCTCCGTCAGCATTTCCAGGAACGCCGGAGCCGGATGATCGCGCCGATCATGAAGCAGCACATCGACAAGCCCGCGGTCTTTCTCAGGATCCGCGGCGACGATACCCAGCTGGCGGCGATCAAGAAACGTCTCGGAATTTTCCGCGGCCGTTTGATGAACGAGGACACGATCGCGATCCCGGTGCCCGACGCGGACGCCGTCGTGTGGGAGATCAACGCCCACCTGCCAGAACGTCTCGGACAGAACCAGGGTGGAGCCAGGCGGCGCAAACGCCACCGGTGACCCAGCTCCGGGGCTACTTCGACCGGTGGGACCTCGTCGCGGTGCTTTCCTTCACGGTAGTGGCCGGTGTGCTGCGCCTGTTCAGCCCAATCCTCCCCGACTTCTTCGTCCATCCGACCTCGGGGCCATGGCTCACGAACTGCGTCTCGAGCACTCCCATCGACGTGCAGGGCGATCCCGGGACGATCTGCGGCCTGGCGTATCCCTTCAACCGCGGCTATCCCGACGCGAACGGCGTGCTCTCGCCTCCGAGCGGCCAGGTCTTCGACGAGGTTTACTTCCCCGTCGACGCTTACGACGACCTGAAGGGCATCGAGCAGTGCCGCACCACGACACCGCTGTGCCGCTACAACTATTTCGATCCTGAGCCGCCGCTGGCGAAGGAGATAATCGGGGCCGGCGAGTGGGGATACGGTTGGTGGCGAGCCCACTTCCAGGGGGCGAGCGGCGACTACATCGACCTTGGGTTCAACCCCTTCGGTTGGCGCATCGCGGCAGCTCTATTCGGAACGCTGTGCATCCCGATGATGTACCTCCTCGCGCGCCGCCTCTGGCCGAATCGATTGTTCGCGATAGCGGCCGCAACCTTTGTCTGCTTTGACGGAATGTTCTTCATCCAATCGCGCATCGGGATGATCGACATCTTTCCGATCTTCTTCATCCTCTGCGCGTACTTCCTGTTCCTGGTGCATATCCAGAGCAAGTCTTTCAACGGGTCGATGATCTCGCTCCTCGCTCTGGGCTTTCTGCTGGGCATCGGCATCGCGGCGAGTTCTTGCCGCCTGGGCGAGCATCGTGTTCTTCCTCGTCCTGCGGATCGTCCTACGCAGCCTGAACTTCGAGTTCGGTCCACCGGGGTGGCCTTTCGTGTCGTGGCGGCGGGACTCGGGCTCAACCATCTCGAATGTGTTCTGGCCCACCTACCTCGCCGTCGCGGTCATCGCGCTGGTGATCATCCCGCTCGGCATCTATGTCGTCTCGTGGTACCCGTTCTTCGCGCGAGGGCAGTTCCACGACCTGAGCGACCTGATCAATTACCAGGTCGAGTCGTTCAACTACCACAAGAACCTGATCGCGACCCATCCCTACGGCTCGCCGGCCTGGTCGTGGCCTTTGCTCTCGCGCCCGGTCCTCTACTACGCCGATTATTCGAACCTCGGCACCGACGTGTTCACGGGCCAGCCGCTGATCGCGCGCATGTCGAACCTGGGCAATCCATGGATCTGGTGGACGAGCCTGCCTTGCGTCGCGTCGCTGCCCTATTTCGTCATTCGCCACCGGAGCTTCCCGGCCGCGGTGATCCTGCTCGGATTCATCACCCAGTACGCGCCATGGTGGCCGATCACGCGGGTGCTTTTCATGTACCACATGTTCGGCGGCTTGATTTTCATGGTCCTGGCCCTCGCTTTCGTTCTCGTCTTCGTGGCGGAGAAATTGCCGCGGACCAACAAGCAGCTCCTCGTCGCCGGGCACCTTGCGATGGCTGTCTTGTTCTTCGGCTACTTCTACCCGGTGTGGACCGGGGTGCCGATCTCGGAGTCCGCCTACTTTGAGAGCTCCGGCACGCCGCCCTGGGGACCGAAGATCTGGCTCGCCAACTGCAAGAACCTGCCTCCTGCGCGGGCGCAGCTTTTCTGTTGGAACTAGCGGCCGCCGCATTCCTCGCGGCGAGCGCGGCGGCCGGGTTCGGTATCACCTACCTCTCAGGGGTCCCGTTCAGCTTTGAGGAACGGATCGTTTTCGGCGCCGTCGTGGGTCCGATGGTGGTCGCGGCGACTAGCTTCGTGCCTTCGTTGATTGTCCACGACGTCACCATCGCGACGGTCGCGATCGGATTCCTGGTCACCCTGCTTGCCGGCGCAGTCGGGCTTTTCATCGCCCGTGCGCGGTTGGGCTCCGACTGGGGTGAAGCGCGCCGGCGCTGGACTGTGCCTCTGCGCGTAGACGGCCATCCGTGGCCGCTGCTGGCCGTCGTGCTCGTGTGCGGCGCGTGGACCGTCCACCTGCTCCACCAGGCTTGGGTCTACACGCCGACCGGCCTGTACGCGGGCTACGTCAACATCTGGGGCGACTGGGCCGCGCACCTGAGCTTTGCGGGGTCGTTCGCCTACGGGCACAACTTTCCGCCCCAGTTCCCGGTCGACCCCGGGCATCGCCTCGGATACCCGTTCATGATCGACTTCCTCGCCGCGGACCTGATCCCGCTCGGGCTGTCGCTCACGCAAGCCGTCACCGCGACCAGCGCCGCGCTGGGTCTCGCTTTGCCCGGGGTGATCTACCTGGCCGCGGTGCGCTTCACCGCGGGCCGGGCCGCGGCTGCGATCGCCGTTTTCGTCTTCTTGCTCAGCGGCGGGCTTGGTTTCGTCTACCTGCTGGGCGATCTTCAGCACTACGGCATCTCGGCCCTGATACACCTGCCGCGCGAGTACACGTTGAACCGGGACGTCAACCTCCAGTGGCTCAATCCGGTGCTTGCCTACATCGTGCCCCAGCGTTCGACCCTTTTCGGTTTCAGCCTCGCGCTCATCGTCCTCGTCCTGTTATGGATTGCCGTGCGAGAGCGGCTTGGCTGGCAGCCGTTCTTTTTCGCAGGTTTGATAGCCGCCGTCCTGCCCGTCTACCACGTGCATGCGTACGGGACCGTGCTGGCGCTGCCGGTGTTCTGGGCGCTATTCAACCGGCGGCGCGAGTGGCTAGCCTTCTTTGTTCCCGCGCTTGTGGTCGGCGTCCCGATCCTGTTGTGGATGTGGCCGCCGGACAACACAAGTGTTTGCGGAGACCTGCCGTCCATCGACCGCTACTGCATCCAACCGGGCTGGCTCTCGTTCACGGATTGGCAGCGCAACGGCGTGTGGTTGTTCCCGATTGACTTCGCCTGGTTCTGGGTCTGGAACACTTCGCTCTTGCTGCCGATGATGCTCGCCGCCCACGGCCTGGTGCGTTGGTTTCCGACCGCGGCTCCCAGCTGGTTCTCGCCGATGTGGCTGTGGTTTGTGGTGCCGAACATCATCGTGCTGCAGCCGTGGGTCTGGGACAACACGAAGTTCTTCATCTTCTGGGCGTTGCTCGGCAGCATGCTCGTGGGCGCCGTGCTGGCGGGGATGCTGCGGCGTGGTCCGGGCACGGCCATCGTCGCGGTCACAGTGATGGTGCTGCTCGGATTGTCAGGAGCGCTCGACCTCTATCGAGCCTCCGATTTCGAGGTGAGCAAAGTCCAGTTCACCGACACCGGCGGCCTCAAGGTCGCGGACTGGGTCCGGCACAACACAAAATCGGACGCGCTGTTCGCCGTCGCCGATGAGCACAACAGTCCCATCCCGACGCTGGCGGGCCGTCGCGAGCTGATCGGGTATCCCGGCTGGCTGTGGACCTATGGGCTTGCCGACTACGTGCAAAAGAGCGACGACGACAAGAAGATCCTTGACGGCGACCCTTCCGCGCTGGACCTGGTTCGAAAATACGGCGTGGACTACGTGATGATCGGTCCGCAGGAGATACCGCGCGGCGCAAGTCGCGCGTACTGGGACGCGCACGCAAACCGCGTCTACGACGACGGCGAGTATGCGGTGTACCGGGTAGCCGGTTAGGGCGCGGGGACGCTGATCGGAGGACGCTCGGCCCCGCCGGTTTTCGGCGCAGGTGGTTCGGTGCCCGACTCGATGGCCTGCTCCAGCCGGCGCGCCAGCCGCTTCATCTCGCGGTCGCCGCGGTCGAGCCGGTTGACGATCTGCAGCAGGATCTCGTCCTGATGCATCAGGTGATTCATGAGCGCCTTCAGCTCCTCCTCGGCCTTGATGTCGAGCTCGAAGTCGTGCTGT
The DNA here is from genome assembly GCA_005887735.1 of Chloroflexota bacterium. Classification (GTDB taxonomy): domain Bacteria; phylum Chloroflexota; class Dormibacteria; order Dormibacterales; family Dormibacteraceae; genus 40CM-4-65-16. Next base: position 8,032 of record VBII01000260.1, on the reverse strand, counting down.
GCGCGGAGGCGGTCCCGGTCGGACAGCCGGTTGAGCGCCATCAGGACGACGGAGACCCACACCGCCGCCTCGAGGCTGAGGATGAAGTTGAGGAACAGGAACGGATACCTGTCCCAGGGGTGGATCAGGTTGAGCGCGTTGAGCCCGACCCAGATGACCATGATCCCGACCTGGACGAGGACGAAGATCCAGCTGCCGATCAATCGGGAAAAGTCGTCGGCGACCCGGTCGGCGAAGGTGAGGCGGCGCTCCACCTCGCGGTTGAGATCCCGGACCGGCGGATGGTCGTGCTGGTGCTTGATCAGGTCGCGGGCGATGTCTTCGATTTCTCGGGCGATCGACATTTCGGGCTTTTTCCTCTGGGGTTGCTGCGATGAAGGTCGGCTGTAGCTGAATAGCTTGGCGCATCGGGCCCCCGGCTGGCTACAGAAAGTAAGGAGTTCCTGCTTCTCGCCTAGCGGTAGTCGTGCGAGCGTTGGGTCGGGCGGGGCACGCCGGCGAGGGCCTGGATGTGGGTCGCCAGCACCGAATGGACGCCGTCCTGGCGCTGCATCACTCCGTCGATGATCAGGATCGGCTGCCGGTTGGCGACCTGGCGATATCGCTCGTAGACGTCGGGTTTGATCGTCACGTTGACCTGGCCGAACTCATCCTCGAGGGTGAAGAAACGAATCTTCTTCGCCGTGCTCGGAGCCTGGCGCGTGATGACCAGCCCCGCGACCCGCACCGGTTGGTTGTTCCGGATCGATGGGAGCCTGTTGCTTTCCAGCGCGCCCATCTCGCGCAGGCGGTCGCGGCAAAAGTGGATGAGGTGGTGCCCGGTCGAGAGATCGGAGATCCGGTACTCGAGCTGGTTGGCGTCGAAATCGTCGACGTTAGGCAAGGCGGGCGGGGTCCCATCGAGTCGCAGCTCGGACTGTTTGTCGATGCCGCGCCGGAGACCTTTGCCGTGCCACCTTTCCTGCCATCCCCAGAGCAGCTCGCGACGCGGTTGCTGGAGGCCGTCAAAGGCCCCCACCATGACCAGGTTGCGGACCGCCTTCGGACCGATCGGACCGCCGCGAAGGCGGCCCAGAAAGTCGTCGAAGGATTTGTAGGATCCCTGGTTGGTGCGTTCGTCGACGATCGTCTTGCGACCCTCTTCACCGAGGTCGCGGACGTAGTTGAAACCGATGCGCATGGCATAGCCAGCCGTGCGCCCCCACCCGGCGGCTTCGCCGCCGACCTCCCCGGCGAGCGGGGAGGTGAAACGCTCGGGTAGGCATCGGATGTCGGAGCGGTTGATGTCGACGGGCAACGCCTTCAATCCATGGCGCTTGAGGTCCTCGACCAGCACGCTCGGGTGGTAAAAGCCCATGGGCTGGTTGTTGAGCAGGCCGCACCCGAACTCGACGGGATGGTGCAGCTTCATCCACGCGGTCTCGTAAGACGTTCGGGCAAAAGCTGCGGCGTGCGACCGGCAGAATCCGTAGACGGCAAAGCCCTGGACCGCCGCGAACAGCCGGTCGGCGACTTCGCGAGGGACGCTGTTGGCCAGGCACCCGCCGACGAACTCGTCCTCGAGCGAGGACATCTCGACTCGGTTGAGGTGTCGCGTCATCGCTCGGCGAAAACCGTCCGCGCGACCAGGTCTCATGCCCGCGACATACATCGCGATCTCGATGATCTGCTCCTGGTAGAGGATCACCCCGAGCGTGTCTTTGAGGATCGGCTCGAGCAGCGGATGCGCGTAGGTGACCGGCTCACGGCCCTGCTTGCGCCGGATGTAGGGATGGACGGCGTTGCCCTGGATCGGGCCTGGCCGGATGATCGCCACTTCGACGACCAGGTCGTTGAAGGTCTTCGGCCTGGTCCGGGGCAGCGTCTGCATCTGAGCGCGAGACTCGATCTGAAACACGCCGATCGTGTCCGCGGCGCTGCACATGTCGAACACAGCAGGGTCTTTCAGCGGCAGCTGGTCGAGGTCTGGCCTCGTGCCGGTCGTGTCCTTGATCAGGTCCAGCGCCTCGGCCACGACCGAAAGCGTGCGAAGGCCGAGCATGTCCATCTTGATGAGACCGAGGTCTTCGACATCGTCCTTGTTGAACTGGACCACCCGCCTTCCCTCCATAGCGGCAGGCTCGACGGGCGCGATGTCGACCAGCGGCTCGCCGGTGACGAGCATGCCTCCGTTGTGGATCGAGAGGTGGCGCGGAAATTCGATCACCTCGCGGCAGAGCTCGAGGAACTGCTGCCAGCTCTGCGGGCGCATGTCGGGTGGTGGAACGGCCCAGAGCACCGAGTCCTCGACGTCTTCGGTGAACCAGCGGTCGACGCCCTTGGCCAGCCTGTCGAGTAGCTCGGCAGAGAAGCCGAGCGCCTTGCCGACCTGCCGGATCGCCATCCGAGGCTGGAAGGTGACGACGTTGCAGACCATGCCGGTCCGTTCCCACCCGTACTTCTCGTAGATGTACTGGATGACCTGCTCGCGATGCTCGGTTGAGAAGTCGATGTCGATGTCGGGCGTGCTCGTCATCTCTTCATGCAGGAACCGCTCGAAGAGCAGGTTGTGCTCGATGGGGTCGACGCGTGTGATGCCGAGGACGTAGGCGACGATCGAGTCGGCGGCCGAACCGCGCCCTTGCCCCGGCACGCCGTGCTCGCGAGCGAACCGCATCAGGTCCCAGTTGATGAGGAAAAACTCGGCAAGGCCGGTCTTTTCGATGACCTCCAGCTCGTGCTGCAGGCGCCGGGTGACAGCCGAGGTGATGGGGCGATACCGTTCCCTGAGACCTTCGAAGCACAGCTTGTAGAGGAAGGAGAAAGGCGTCTCGCCGGCGGGCACCGGGTAGCCGGGAAAGCGGACCTTGCGGAAGTCGAGGTCGACGTCGCACTCCTGCGCGATGGCCCAGGGCGTGGCCAACGCCTCGTCATATCCCTTGAAGAGCGGACGCATCTGGGCACCGCCTTTGAGGTGGTGCTCCGAGTTGGGGAAGAGGTGCTCGCGCGCGTCGTCGAGGGTGGCGCGATGCTTGATGGCGACCAGCACGTCGTGCAGCCTGCGTCTGGCAGGGAGGTGATAGTGGACCTGGTTGGTGGCGACGACTGACGCGCCGCATCGTTTCGCCATCGCGGCCCGGCCTTCGAGGATCCACGGATCTTCAGGCTGCATGTGGTGGTGCAGCTCGCTGAAGACGCTCTCTTTGCCGAGCGCGGTCTGGAGCTCGCGCAGCCGCGCCTCGCTGTCCGTCGGGCTGAGATAGAAGAGGTCGCCTCGATGCTCGCCTACTGTCGCCAGCGTCGTCCGCGCCTCGCCTTTGGGCTGGTCGGCATGGGCGAGGCTGAGCAGCCGGCACAGGTTCGAATAGCCCTTGAGATTGCGCGCGATGAAGATCAGCTCGTCGCCGTCCACCTCGAGGGCGCTGCCGATGATGGGTTTGACGCCGAGCTTGCGGCAGGCCTGGAGGTGACGAACCACGCCGTAGACGCCGCCGCGGTCGGTGAGGGCGAGGGCGGGCATCTCGAGCTCGGCGGCGCGCATGGCAAGCTCGGCCGGATGCGAGCCGCCGTCCAGGAACGAGAAGTTGGAATGGCAGTGCAGCTTCCGCACGCTTGACGCCAGACGTGCGTATCGGCGACCTACGAAGCGCCTCTCTGACGCCAGAGGTGCGTATCGGCGACCTAGTCATACACTCGCTCGAGGAACCATTCGTTGGTCGAGAGGTCGTGATAGAGCTCGCACAGTAGGTTGTTGTTCAGGACGGCCTTCCAGTACTCGCGGACGACGGGCTTGGTCCACCACGACGTCTCGACCTTCCAGCGGGCGATGGGATCGATCGACCCGCTGTAGGCGCCGGAGATTGACATCGGCGCGGCGCCTGGGCCAAGGGTCACGTCGATTGCCGCAGGCGGAGTCAGCAGCCTGGTCATGTCGCCGTCAAACGCGCCACCTCCCCATGAATGGGGAGGTGTGGGGTCGGTTTCCAGACCAGCTCTTCGCCGAAGCGCTCCTGCAAGCGTTCCAATGCCGCCGTGACCTCTTCGCTCGAGCCGTCGCCGCCCGCCCACAACCTCAGCTGACGTCTGCCCGCTCCCTCCAGCACCGGCAGCTCGATCCACAGCTCGGTGATCGGCGCGCGGGGCTGCCATTCCTTGATCCATGACCCGATGAGCCCGAACAGCTCGGCTGCGCTGCTCAAGGGATGGCGGACGATCGACTCACGCGTTTCGGGGTCGCCGGACTCGACTTCAAGCCGCACCCGGACGTGTTTGGCGCCCGCACCGCGCAGCCCGAGCTCGTCCGCCAGGTCCCCGCACAGTGCGCGCCCGACGAAAAGCAGCGCCTCACGATCTTCGACAGGCTCTCCGAACTGCCGGTGCGCGCTCGAGAACAGAGGAGGGCGCCAGGCCACAAGCTGATCTGGTTCGAGGCCGCGTGCGAGCAGAACCGCGCGCCGCCCTTCGTGACCGAGCTGGCTCTCCAGCTCTCGAGGACCGATCGACGCCACCGAGCCAAGCGTGCGCAGGCCGAGAAGGTCGAGGCGTTCGAGTTGTTCGGCATCAAGCGGCAGCTCGCGAGAGGGAAGAGGGGCGAGGAAATCACGTGCATCTGCGACTCGCAACAAGCGGCCGGGTCGGGCACGAGCGGCCGCGAGTCGCGCCGAGAAGGGACCCGGAGCCAGCCCAAGTCTGGGTTCGCGGCCGATCGCCTTCAGCAGGCGATGGTGTGCGCCGCGGATCGATAAGCCGGCGGTCGCCACTCCGCTGATGTCGAGCCAGGCGATTCCTTCGTCGCGCACTTCGACCACCGGCGCCAGGTCGTAGAGCGCCGAAGAGATCAGCTCGCGAATGCGGGCGGTCGCTTCCTCGTCCGGCAGGACGAATGTCGCCTGTGGACAAAGGTGCTCCGCCTGGCGAAGCGCCATGCCTGGGATGACACCGAACGGCAAAGTCTCTTCGGACGCGGCGACCACATGCTCGTCCCAGCGCCCGACGATTACCGGCCGGCCATAGAGGTCCGGCCGGCGCGCCAGCTCGAGGTGGCTCGTCAGACCACAGCAGACGCGCACTGCAACAACTCTTCAACGGGAGATGGCACCTCGGCGACGGATGCGTGATAGTCGGAGAGCTGTCGATTGCCGAGCGGATAGCGAATCTCGAGCTCAGCCTCACCAAGCGGTGGGGCCACGCGATTTTTCACGCACCGTGCCGAGACTCGAAGACCGACCATCTGGCCGCGTTCCCAGATCCAATCGCGACGTGAGAACCCAAGACTGAAGCTCGACGCATGGGCGAGCGCGCGGTCGGGCGCGTCGACGACAGCAACGAGCACCGTCCCAGAGCGATTGGCTCCGGACTCCAGCGGTCCGAGCCAGTGCTCCGGAAGATCGCACATCAAAAGGAGAAATCCCGCGCCTGCACGCGCGAGCGCTGCCGCCGCCTCTCCCGCGATCTCAGGAGCCGGCGCGCTGACCACGGTCAACGCGCCAAGCTCCGGGGAGAAGGGAAGGAGGGTCAGTGGGTCGAATCCGCCGCCGTCGATCACGATCGCGTGCGCGAACTCATGGGTCGCATTGGCAAGCAGCGCCAGCGCGAGCGTGAGCTTGCCGCATGTTCCATTTCCGGTGAACAGCGCCAGCCTGCCTCGCGGTAGGCCTGCGATGCCGGTGAGGCGGTCGACCGGCGTTCTGCTCGACCACGGCTGAGGGGGCGGCAGTTCGGCCGCCAGGGTCAGCGCCTGGCTGCCGAAGCGGACGCGAATCGAATCAATGGCCAGTTCGAGCTTTTCTGCCTGCATCTTTCAATTGGGCGCCTCGATGAGAGAGATGCAGGGCTGGAGTGGAGGCGACTCTGACCATAGCGAACGAATGTTCGTATGTCAAGTGCTCTCCTTATATGGTGTGCCTTCCATCTCGGAAGGAGAGCAGCGCGGCTTGCCCGGCCGAAGGCCGGGTCGGCTTTGCCGACCCGCGATAAGAGGAAACCATTTTGTGTTTCCTCTCATATAAAAGGGCCGGGGCTCCACAGAACCCCGGCGCGTGACGGACTTACGAAACGATTGAAGAGAAGTGTCTTACTTCTTCTTCGAGGTCTTCTTGGCGGCCTTCTTGGCCGGCTTCTTGGCAGCCTTCTTCTTAGCCATAATGCAAATTACCTCCTCTTCTTAAAGATATGGACCCGATAGGTTCCATCGGTTTGGCGGGTTCCATGTGGTGGTGAGTCGTGGACAGGATTCGCTCCTACACGTACCTCCTCTGCAACCCCACGGGCTTCGCCGCGGATCCTCGATGATGAGAACTCCGAGACGTTGGCGGATGTCGAAAATGGTCCGCTTTCTCGCGTCGGGTCCGTTGCCTCTGTGGTGGCAACCACGAGTCGCATCGCCATACAAGGTGTTGTGATACTCGATGAACCCCTCTCACGTCAATGGTTCGAGAAATTTTTTTTCGGCGAGGGTTGTGGAAATTTCTGCTGAGGTCGCGCTGATGATGACCATGATCGACCTCTGAAAGACTGCGACGATAGACAACATGCGAGTCGTTCTCGGAGCGTCGATGAAGCCCTACGTCGTGGGTTTCAAACGACGTGAGATCGATGCAGTCGCAGTCGATCTCCCTCGTGGAGGAGTGGAGAAGGCAGTGCCAGTCTTCATCAAGACATCGGGTCGAGGTCATGAGGTCATCGGAGGCGGTCAGTCGTTTGGTGGAAGGGTCGCGAGCATGGCTGCGATCGAGGCTGACTTCGGCGGCCTGGTGCTTTTCTCCTATCCGCTGCATCGTCCGGGGTTCAAGGACCAGCTGAGGACCGCGCACTGGAGCGAGATCCGCTGTCCGACGCTCTTCCTCAGCGGCGACAGGGATCCATTCGCCGATCTCGCGCTGCTCAAAGAGAAGATCAAGCTCATTCCCAGCGCACGGCTCGAGATCTTCAAGGGCCAGGGCCACGGGCTGCTCAAGGTGCTCGACCAGGCACTGGACGTGGCGGCGGACTTTATCCACAACAACATCAAGTGACTGCCAGCCAGCACATGGTCCAGGCCAACGGCCTGCGCTTTCGGACGATGGTCGACGGACCGGCGCAAGGCGCGCTCGCAATCCTGTTGCATGGATTTCCAGAAGGCGCCGAGTCGTGGTCGAAACAGGTCGAGACCCTGGCGAACGCCGGTGCGCTGGCGGTCGCGCCCGATCTGAGGGGCTATGGCTTGAGCGATGCGCCGGGCGCCGTCGAGGCCTACGCGATCTCCAACCTGGTCGAGGACGTGGCCGGGATGATCAAGGCCTTCGGGCGCGGCAGTGCCCACATCGCAGGCCACGACTGGGGGGCGATAGTGGCCTGGTTCTTCGCAGGCCGCCATCCGGAGATGACAGAGTCGCTCACCGCCCTCTCCGTCGGCCACCCTGCGGCGATGGTCGCAGCCGCGAAGGACGACGATCAGAAAGCGCGGTCGCGGTACGTCGGACTGTTTTTGATGGAGGGCAAGGCGGAGGAGGTGCTGGCGGAGGAGGACTACCGGAGGCTCCGCGCGATGTACTCGATCGGACCCAACCCCGACGCGGTGCCTCGTGCGATGGTCGACCACTTCGTGCGCTCGATGTCGAGACCCGGGCGATTGACCGCCGGCCTCAACTACTACCGCGCCAACCTCTCGCCGGGGACCGGATGGTCGGCGCTGGCCCGGGATATCAACGTCACCGCTCCCACGCTGCTCTTATGGGGCGACCAGGATCCCGCCCTCGGTCGTTTGCAAGCTGAGAGCACGGCACAACAGATGACTGGTGACTATCGACTCGAGGTCCTGCAGGGCGCAGGACACTGGCTTCAGTTCGAGCGGCCTGACGAAGTAAGCCGTTCGCTCGTTCAAGTCGTCACAAAGTAAGCTTTCACCGATGCTGCGCCCGGGTGAGTCGGAAAGGCGAGGCGGGCTGCGCCGGCTCGATGACATTCTCGAGAGCCTCGAGCAGCTGAACCTTCACGACAAGACGGACCTGCCGGACCACGTCGCGGAGGCGCTGGTCATGCTCGGCATCGAGCAGCCGCATTCGATCGCCATCCC
>VBII01000041.1:234-9445 GCA_005887735.1 Chloroflexota bacterium | reverse complement strand
TACCCGCGGGATCGACCTTGCCGAGCGCGCTCTTGCCTGATCTCGCCGCTGCTCGGCCCTGAGGTGCTTACGCCACGGGCGTACCAACTTCTCTTGAAGCGCAGTCGGCCCGACGATCTTCATCCATTCGGCTTCGTCGACGGACAGCACTTCGGCGGCTTGTAGCGTATCGATGATCTCCCGGAACACCCTGCTCGACCATCCATATGTGGTCGCGGCCCATCGCAGCCCACCTACCAGGGCGCGCCTACGGCGCGGTGGCTTCGCCAGCTTAGTCCGTGCAAATTCCGGTTCTGCCTCAAGGTAGAGACGCAATTCTTCTCTCACTTCAGCGGGACCTTGGCTTGGGTCGAATCCGATTCCGTGACTGACCGAACTTAGGCGATTGCGAAACTCGAATCTGAGGTCGCGACCAGCAAACCCTTCAACGTGAATGGTCCAGCCGTAGGGTCCGAGATCGCGCCGGAACTCTTCGAGTAGCTCCCGAATCCCCTCGCTAAGCGACTTGTCCGGCACACGGCTAGCCCTCAATGGTCAAGCCACCCATGCCGCCTACAGACCACCCGAAAAGAACTCGACAACTATTACGTTGCAGATGCTGACCGCCAAGATCACTGCCAGCACATCGCCCCCGTGAATAGAGCGCGTCGTCCGATGCCGGTACGCCAGCACGCCAACCCAGAGAGCCTCGACAGTCACCACGGTTCCCGGCAGTACAGCGCCAAACCGCGACAGCGGGAAACTCGCGAGGTAGATCGCGTCGAAAGTAAGCAGAAGCCACGCGGCCGAAGCAATCACTATTCCGATCACCAGTAGCGTCGTCCTCAGTAGTCTCACCGTATGTCCTCGCCGCGCCAAATCGGCGGTCGGTTAGTTGGCACTCAGAACCGCCTTCACGTAATCCCGCAGGCGCTCGGCCTGCCGTTCTGAAAACCACAGGTTGATGGGTACGACAATTAGGGTGATCACAACCAGCCAAATCACCACCGATGTACGTAGCAACCCCCGGAGCGCGAGCATCGTGAGTATTGGAATGCCGACGACATACGACACGATGAGGGTCCACATCATCCACGGGATTAGCTCGACGTGGTAGCTCACTCGACTCCCGACCGCTAACCGTGTGAATCTTCCGCGAACCCTGACGGCAGTCCGGCCATAGCGGGAAAGTTCAAATCCCGAGCCATCCGCGTACCCGAAATAGGACGCCGCTGAGCGGTCTGAGTTGAGTCGCCGACCACACTCTTCGGCGGGCGTGCGAGTCTCGAATGCGCCCCAGGAGCCGATCACCATCGGTCGGCAGTCATTCCGCCTTCCGCCTCTCCTGCGGCTCGGGAGGAGCTGATCAAGACCTTCTGATCCGTGAACCGATCATTGGCGTCAGCCATCGGTTCGCTACCCATGCGGCTGGAAACAGCAGCACCCCGCCGATCGGCATGATGACGAAGAGGTAGACGACTCGGGGGTACGCGACATCGACCAGTGCAGCCAATACGAGGCTTGCGACGACTCCAATCGCGATCCACCAGACCAGAACGCCCCAGAGTGAGGGCCGATGCGACTGCACGCGGCTATTTTGCTTCCGGCATGGCCTCGGTGAGCAGCCTTCGGCGGCTCGGGAGGGTGGGGCCGGTCATGACTCTGCGATAGCCGAATTTGAATCTGCGTAGATGTGCGCCGAACTTGAAGCGACCGGAATTGCTTCCAGGCCTTTAACAAGACGGCTGCGCCGACAACAATTAGGGGGATGTCTACAACCAGAAACATCAACGGAGCGGGCGGTTCGCCGACGTACACAAGCTTCGGGACTATTCCGAGGAGAGCGCCGGCCACAGCGACCGCGGGACGTGATTTAGAGTCCGCCAAGCGTCGCGCCGCTGCCAGATCTGAAGCGGAGACCGCAAACTGCCGCCCGCAACTTTCGGCTTTAGGGATACAGAAGGCCTCGACCGAGGCGGATGATGGGGTGGTGTCGAAGGTCGTCGAGCTTCGGCGGCACACCGACGCGGAGGGCGACGTACTCACCGCCTCGGGCGTCCGCGTGGCGGTCGAAATCGGTCGGAGCATCGAGGGTGACTTCGACCTGCTGATCTCGTCCGGAGCCCAGCGAGCGACCCAGACCCTCGCTTGCTTGCTCGCGGGGATGGGCCGAACGGTCGCCGGCGGAGTGGCGGTGAATCCTCGGTTCCGGTCCGCGGTCGAGGAGCGCTGGTTCGAGGCGGCTCGGCGGGCGGATGGCAAGGACCTGGAAGCGTTTCGACGAGTCGATCCGGATCTGGTCGAGAAGGAATCCGTGGTACTCGGTACCGCCCTCCGATCGGTCTTTGAGTCGCTACCGGACGGGGGCCGTGCCCTCGTCGTCGGCCATTCGCCGACCACTGAGGCGGCCGTCCTTGGCCTCACCGGCGAGTTGGTCGCCCCGATCGACAAAGGTGCAGGAGTCCGGGTGACCGAGGACGGCGCGCGCTACCGAGTCGACCCGCTAACTTGACGCCGCCGGCGAGGCATCATTTCTCCTAGGCGACTTGACAATGAGGACTCTCCACACCTCGTACCGCGTTTCCAATCTGACCGCCTCGCTCGACTTCTACACCGCGCTCGGGTATGAGCAGGTCGGCCGGGTTGATCTGGGGGCGAACGCGAGTCTGACCATGCTCAAGTTCCCAGGCGAGGAGGTCGTAACGCTTGAGCTGGTGCACCGTCCGGAGGATGGGCCGGTCGATATCGGCACCGGGTTCAGTCACCTTCCGGTCCAGGTCGACGATCTCGCTGCCACGCTCGGGCAGTTATCGGAGGCGAGGCTCAGGCCCGGCCCGGTGGAACGGCCGGGTGGAGCGGACGGGCCGCAGATCTCATGGCTCACCGACCCGGACGGCTACCGCATCGAGTTGGTGGAGTGGCCACCAGGGCACGCCTATGGGATCACCGCGGCCGACTTTCGCTAGGCGGCTGGGACCGCGCCGAAGGCAATCTCCGTCACCGCCGGGGTCCACAGCGACCGGATCATCAGTGGGCCGAACTGCTTGGTAGTACTCGCCACGCAGATGCCCACGTCAAGATGCTGCAGAGTGCCCTGGTGGATCTTGTCGTTATGCCGAGGTGGGTCGTCTGCCTCGGCTCAACGATGGACTACATCCCGGCGTAGGCGGTATTGCGCATCCTCTCAACAAACGGTTCGCCGACGACCTGGATCCCAAACCGCGTCCAAAGGCCACTCCTGTGAATCACGCGGACGATCATCAGACGCTTGCCTATGTAGAAGTCGACGTATTGGAGCTGATTCGAGAAGCAACTCAGAACGACTCAGTTGGTTGGGGTCGCTTCTTTTGCGTCTCGGAACCTGTGATCACGGTGGCGCGTCTACTCCGCCTGGTCCGCCGCAGATTGTGCTGTCGTCACGTGACGGTTTGAGCAACCGTCGCGACGCCGCCGTGGGGCAAACGGCCTAGTTGGATTCGAAATGATCCCTGAGACGGCGGGAGTGCCTATGCCCCACGGTGCGTCGTCAGTCACCGCTCAGGCTCACAGAAGGGTGGCCAGCGACTTGCTGTTGCCGCGGCAGGTTGTATCGAGTCCGCCAAGCGTCGCGCGGCTGCTAGATCTGAAGCCGAAACCGCACCCTGCCGCCCCGCAACTTGCGGTTTTGGGGATACAGAAGGTGGGCCGAGAGCGGACTGTAAGCCGGGTTCTGTATCCCTTGCGGGACGGTGACCATCTGTCTGGGACGCCGGTTGCCCGGCATCTCTAGCGACCGATACCCGAGGACTGGGCGAGCCGCCGTTAAAACGTCCTCCTATTTGGTCTTGCTCCGGGCGGGGTTTACCTGGCCGGCCGGTCACCCGGTCGCCGGTGGGCTCTTACCCCACCTTTTCACCCTTACCTGGCGGCGCGTCTCCGGAGATTCACGCTGCCCGGCGGTAATTTTCTGTGGCACTTTCCTTCGGGTCGCCCCGACTGGGTGTTACCCAGCGCCCTGCTCTGCGGAGCCCGGACTTTCCTCCAACGCTATTTACTTCGCCGGCGGTCACCCGTCCGCCTCGGCCCGGATAGAGTCTACCCGCCGAACTTGGTCTTCTTAACATGGGCGTCGATCGCCATGTTGGCGAGATGATCCGCGCCGCGGTTCTTGGCCCGCTCGACGTGCGCGACCTTCACCTCGGGAAACTTCTCGATCAGCTCTTTCGCTTGCTTGTGCAGCGGCAGCAGCTCCGGCGCCTTGATCCGGTATCCGCCGTTGATCTGCTCGACCACGAGCTTGGAGTCGAGATAGACCTCGAGGCGGTCCGGTTTCCAATCCTGGGCTGCCTTAAGCCCTTCGATCAAAGCGCGATATTCGGCCTCGTTGTTGGTGGTGACGCCGAGCCAGCGATGCAGCCCTCGCAGGCGCATCCCCAGGTCATCCTCGATGACCACGCCCAGGCCGGCGGGGCCTGGATTACCGCGCGAGGCGCCGTCGGTGAAGAGGCGCAAGACCTTCAGGCCATCACCAGGATGCGGCTGCAGTTTTCGCAGTTGACGATACCGTCGCCTTTGCGCAGCGCCTGCATTCCCGAGGACGTCACCGTCACGTGGCAGGCAAGACACTGGTTGCGATCGACCTCGGCCACGGGTGGATTCGCGCGCACGCGCAGATAAGCGTTCTGGGCCGCCACCGGAACCTGCGCCCACATTGCATCGCTGTCGGCCTTGACTGAGGCAAGCTCGGCCTGCCACGTCTCGAGGTCGTGGCGTAGGGTCGGCTCGTCGGAAGCAGAGCGGGTGCGCGCTTCGTCGAGGCGCTCGGCCGCTTCGAGGACCGCGGCCTCGGCCAGCTCGCCCTCTTCCATGAGGTGCAGCTCGGCCTCCTCCTTCTCCTCGAAGCTCGCTTTCAAGTGTTTCACCTCTTCGCTCATCTGCATCAGCTCGCTCGGGCTGCGGATGCGGCCGCTCATCAATTCCTTCTCGCGGGAGCGCAGCCTCGTCCGGTGCGACTCGCGCTCGCGGTCCGACTCGCGCAGGCGGAGCTGGATGGCCTGCTGCTCAGCGCGCACGCTGGCGAGCGCCTCTTCGGCGGCGACCACGTCGGGATTCACGGAGAGGAGCGACTCCACGCGCTCGATGTCGTCGCGCAGCTCTCGCTCCCTCTCGATCAGCCGCTGGTAAGCCAGCAGGAGCTGCGCCGGTTTCATTCGAGGACGACCAGGACCTGGCCCTCCTTGACCACCTCTCCCTCCTTCACGCGGATCTCTTTGACGGTGCCCGCGCGGGGCGCGGTGACCGGGATCTCCATCTTCATCGACTCCAGGATCAGCAGCTCGTCCTCTTCGGCGACCTGCGCGCCGGGCTCGGTCTTGATCTTCCACACGTTGCCGACGAGCTCTGCTTTGACTTCAGTCATCTCGTCGCATTCAAACAGAGAATCTGGCGCGCTTGTTCGGCGGAGGCGACCTCACGGCCAACGTCGCGAGCAAGCCGTGCTGCTTTTTCGACCAGGTCCGCGTTGCTTTTGGCCATCTTGCCCTCGTCGACGTAGAAGTTGTCCTCCAGCCCGACCCTGACGTTGCCGCCCATGGCGAGCGCCGCCCCGACGAGCCTCCACTGATTGAGGCCGATGCCGATGACCTGCCAGTGCGACCCGGACGGAAGGGTGTCGACCTGGTTGACAAGGTGGCGCGTGGTGCCCGGGATGCCCCCGAGCACACCCATGATCAGGCTGAACTGATACGGAGGCCGCAGCACGCCCATGTCGATCAGCGGCGCGGTGTTGGCGATGTGTCCCGTGTCGAAGCACTCGAGCTCCGGGCGGACCCCCGCGCCGTTCATCGCCTCGAGGAAGAAGCGGATGTCCTTGAAGGGATTCGCGAAGACATGATCGTGATAGAAGGTCTTCTTCTTCTCGGAGTAGATGGCGTAGTTCATCGATCCCATGTTCAGGGCGCCGATGTCAGGTCGCAGCTCGCGGATGTGCGCAACCCGCTCCTCGGCCGGAACGCCGACCGCTCCCGTCGAGAAGTTGACGATCACGTCCGTGCGAGTGCGCACCTCGGCCAGGATCTCGGCAAACGTGTCCACGCTCCAATCCGGGCCGCCCTCCGGCGTCCGGGCGTGGATGTGCACGATCGCCGCACCCGCATCGGCAGCTCGTTTCGCCTCGTCCGCGATCTCCTTCGGCGTGTAGGGAATCGCCGGGCACTGCTCGCGGGTCGCCAGCACGCCGGTCAGCGCGGCGGAGATGATGACCGGAGATTTCATACCGGGATGTTTCCGTGCTTGCGCCAGGGGCGGTCGATCTTCTTGTCTCGCGACTGCTCGATGCTCTTCACGATCACACGCCGCGTCTCTGCAGGGTCGATCACGTCATCGATCATCGCCCAACCCGCGGCCAGGTACGGGTTGATCTGGGCCCGGATGGTCTCGATCAGCCGGGCGCGGGTGGCTTCGGGATTTTCCGACGCTTCGACCTGCTTGTTGAAGATGATGTTGACCGCGCCTTCGGGACCCATGACCGAGATCTCGGCGAACGGCCAGGCCACGATCGTGTCGGGTTGGTAGCCCTTGCCGCACATGACGTAGTAGCCAGCGCCGTATGCCTTGCGCATGATGATCGTGACCTTCGGCACGGTTGCCTCAGAGGTTGCGTAGAGCATCTTCGCGCCATGCCGGATGATGCCGTCCTTCTCCTCCTGCGAGCCGACCAGGAAACCCGGCACGTCCATCAGGTACGCCAACGGCACGTTGAACGCATCGCACATGCGGATGAAGCGCGCCGCCTTGTCCGCCGCGTCCGAGTCGAGCGCTCCGCCTTTCTGCGTCGGTTGGTTGGCGACCACGCCAACTGAGTGACCGGCCGCGCGCGCGAAGCCCACGACGATGTTCTTCGCCCAGGTGGGTTTGACCTCGAACCACGAGTCGTGGTCGAAGATCGCCTTGATCACCTTACGGACGTCGTAGGCGGCGCGCGGGTTGGCCGGCACGATCTTGTCCAGTCCCTCGCGTGGCGATGCAGTCGGCGTCGGTGTCGACCTCGTTGTCGCCGACGCCCGACTCGTAGCAGTGGACCTGCGACCCGCCCATATCGTGGTCGCTGACGTCTTCGCCGGTCGCCGCCTTGACCAGGCGCGCCCCGCCGAGCGCCATCGACGACGTCCCCTTCACCATCGGCACGAAGTCGGCAAGGCCCGGGATGTAAGCCGTCCCGGCGGCGCAAGGGCCGAGCATCGCCGCGACCTGCGGGATGACGCCTGACATGTACACCTGCTCGGCGAACAGCCAGCCGGTGCCGGCGAAGGTCGAGCCGGACGCCTCCTGGATGCGCGCCCCCGCGGAGTCGAGCAACCAAACGATCGGCTTGCGAAAACGAAGCGCGAGCTCGCGCACGCGAGCCGCCTTGAACTGCTCACCGACGGCCCCCATCGAGCCCGCCATCACGGTGAAGTCGTAGGCGATGACCCATACCTGGCGGCCGTCGACGTCGCCGTGGCCTGTGACCACACCATCGGCGGGAGCGGTGTCCGAACCGTCTCGGTTCTGGGCGAGGAGGCCGAGCTCGACGAACGTGCCCGGGTCGAAGAGCAGGTCGATGCGCTCGCGGACCGTGAGCTTGCCGCGCTCGTGCTGCTTCGCCACCTTCTCGGCTCCGCCCATCGCGAGGTTCCTCTTGCGTCGGGCCCGAAGGTCCTCAACCCGAGTCGTGTAGTCGTCGCCCATCGCGAGAATCCTACTTAGCAACCAGGAGGTCTTCGCGACCGCGCCAGCGGTCGAGGAACCGGTATGTGTTGCGTTTCGAGAGCCGGTCGCGCTCTGAGGGCTCCGTCGCTTCCCACAGCCGGTGCTCGTGCTTCTCAAGTGGGAGGCCCGGCACCGCGATGGCGCGACCGCCACGGTCGCGAAGCCTGAAGCTGAACTCGACGTCCGCCATCCGGTAGAAGCGGAACCTGGGGTCGAAACCGCCCACTGCCAGCCCCTCCGCGCGGCGAAAGGCCATGCAGTAGCCCTCGATCGCATCGACGTCTGGCCCTTCGCTGGAGGCGAACTCCTTAAGCGTTCCCTTGGCGCGCAGGCCAAACGGCCCCGCGACGGCCACCGATTGATCGTCGAGGGCCGCAAGCAGCGGCGTGATTGCATCGCCCTTCAGCTCCACGCCCGGATCGAAGAGGACCACCACTCCGCTCGCGGCCGCCTCTATGCCTGCATTGACCGCGGCCGCGAAACCCAGGGGCGGGTCGAGCGTGATCACGCGCAGGCGTTCGGCGGCACGGCCGGCCAGCCAGCCTGCGATCCGCGGGTCGCCGGAGTTGTCGACCACGATCGCTTCGAAATCCGCCTTGCAGTGAGTGAAGACCGAGAGCAACCACCGCTCGGCGTCAGGGAGCCAGCCGTGGACGACGGTGAGCAGGGTTACCGCGCGCGGTATGGCCTGCGGCGCCGCGCCGGCAGGGGCTTTGATGGCATGCAACTCGCTGCCCGTGGCGCTGTCGACGACGTCCCAACCGCCGGACCGGAGCCGCTCGCGGATGGCATCAGCGGCTTCGAAGTTCCGTTCCCGCCGGCGCTCCACGCGCTCGGCAACCAGGCTTAGTGCTTCAGTCTTATCCGTTCTTTTTGGCTTTGACCGCGGCGGTCAGGGCCGGGACGATCTTCAGCGCGTCGCCGACGACTCCCAGGTCCGCCATCTTCATGATCGGCGCCTCGGCGTCCTTGTTGATGGCGATGATGATCTTTGAAGTTTTCATGCCCACCGTGTGCTGCATCGCGCCCGAGATGCCGACCGCGATGTAAACCCCGGGCCGGACTGACTTGCCGGTCTGACCGACCTGCATCGAGTAGGGCACCCAACCCGCGTCGACGACAGCGCGACTCGCCCCCACCGCGCCGCCGAGCGCGCTGGCGAGGTCGTCGAGGAGCGGGAAGTTCTGTGGCCCACCCATGCCGCGACCTCCACTGATGACGACCCGCGCATCTTCGAGCTTCACCTTCTCCGACGCCTCGACCACGCGCTCGGTGATGTGCGCACGCTTCGATTCGGCCGCCACTGTGACCTCGAGCTGCTTGACCTCGGCCGCGCCGCCCGACTCAGAGGCTTCGAAAGACTTCGGCCGCACGAGGACGATCGCGGGCTTGCCGTTGGCCTTCATGGAGGCGATCTTGGCGCCGCCGAAGTACGGCACCTTCGCAACAAACCCGCCGCCGCTCGCGCTCACGTCGTTGGCGTTGGAGATGAGACCCGTGCCCA
>VBII01000041.1:0-200 GCA_005887735.1 Chloroflexota bacterium | reverse complement strand
GGTCTGGTTTCTGCTGCTCATGGAGCCCCGCGAGGGCATCGGTGGCGGGTTCGGCGATGTAGTCGTCGAACGCGCCGTCCTCGTTGACGTGGACCACCTTGGCTCCGTGCTTGCCGAGCGTGGCTGCCGCCGCCTTCGCGCCAGAGCCCAGCGCAACCGCGTACACGTCGCCCAGCTCGCGTGCTTTGGTCATCAGCTCG
>VBII01000257.1 GCA_005887735.1 Chloroflexota bacterium | reverse complement strand
GAAGCGCGTAGAGGATCGGGACTACGACCAGGCGACTGACGATGACGAACACCGATGCCGCCAGCGCGATCTCCAGGGCGTACAGGCTGGGAATCTGGATCTGCATCCCGAGGGCGACGAAGAAGAGAGTCACGAAGAAGTCGCGGATGCTGACCGCCTTTGCCACGACGTCGAGGTTGTAGGGAAACGTGGACAGGCTCACGCCGGCGATCAGGGCCCCCACCTCGCGGGAAAGTCCGATCAGGCTCGCTGCGCCGGCCAGGAAGAAACACCAGGCAAGCGCTGAGACGAGCACGAGCTCAGGGGCCTTGGCGACCATCCGAAAAAGCTGCGGGAGCACATATTTGGCCACGGCGAAACCACCCACCACCAGCAGCGCGCCACGCCACAGCGATCCGAGGAGCGGCACCAGGTTCGGGTTCAGAAGGTTGGGCTGTACCGCGAGCATGCCGACCGCCCAAAGGTCCTGGATGACCAGCACACCCAGCGTGATGCGTCCGGGAAGAGTGTCGAGCTCGAACTTGTCGTTCAGGATCTTGACGACGACCAGCGTGCTGGAAAGGCTCATGCACGCCGCGAGGTAGAGCAGCGCGTAGTTGTGCGGCGCGTTCTGCACTCCGAACAGGTAGAAGAAAGCCAGGCCGAGCGCGACACAGATCGGAACCTGCAGAGCGCCGGTGAGCAGGACCGCGGCGCCGCCCGAGGACATCTTGCGCAGGTCGATCTCCAGGCCGATCACGAAGAGGAGGAGGATGAGGCCGATCTCGGCCACCGTGGAGATGCTCTCCTGGTTCGTGATGAACCTCAGGCCGATGTTGGGGCCGATGATCACGCCGGTTGCGAGGTACGCGATGATCAGCGGCTGGCGGAACCGCCACGTCACCGCCGCGATCAGGGCGGCGAAACCGACGCAGATGCCGATGCTCGAAAGCAGGTCGGTGGGAACGTTCACCGGGACGCGACACTTTGTGGCTCGGCCCAGCGGTCCGGGACGGAGGCGGCATCCGCGGGGTCGGCGAAGACGAGGAACTTCGGCTGATGCAGCGCCTCGATCAGTGTGTCCACCAGCTGCTCACTCGCCGGTGATGCTTCTTCGAGGCCGTCGCCGGACCGCAGGAGCCGGCTCATGCCTCGGGTCCGAGTGTTCTGCCCGATGAGGGGCGCTCTCGAGCCCGTGACGTACATCGAGACGTGGACGCCTTGCCCCGCAGCGAGCATCGCGAGCCCGTACGTGAAGGTCGCCACCGCCGCGTAGCCGCTGTCATAGGGAACCTCGAGCGGGCTCGTCGTCACCAGGGAGCCGACCGGGACCGCGTTGACGATGTGACCGGAGCGGCGTTCGAGCATATGAGGCAGCACAGCCATCGTCGTGCGCACCGTGCCGAGGACGTTCGTGTCCAGCATCCACTTCCAGTCGCTCGACTTGATGTGGTCGAGCGGGCCCTGCAGCACCACCCCCGCCATGTTGATCAGGATGTCCACCTGTCCCATCGCCTTGATCGCGTCGCCGGCCAGCGCCCGGACAGACGATTCACTCCGCACGTCTGTCGGCAGAGCGAGCACCGCGTCGGCGC
The DNA here is from genome assembly GCA_005887735.1 of Chloroflexota bacterium. Lineage (GTDB taxonomy): Bacteria > Chloroflexota > Dormibacteria > Dormibacterales > Dormibacteraceae > 40CM-4-65-16. The sequence goes on along the minus strand of VBII01000257.1, from coordinate 5,232 downwards.
TGCCCAGGCGCAGGAGCTCATCCACGGTCCGTTCCATGCGCGCGGCGTCGAAGTCGGCGACGACCACGCGCGCTCCCTGCCTCGCGAGGGCTCGGGCGACCATCCTTCCGATGCCGCTTGCGCCGCCGACGACGACCGCGACCTTGCCCGTGAGCGCACCGCGCGGCAGTTCGTCAGCTGTCACAGCGGGCATTCTATTCAGAGGGCCAAGGGGTTCAGACGGCTAGAAACGGTCGAGGATCGGTATTCGAGGCGCCAGCACGTAGTTGAGTTGGATCAAAACGATCAAGGCGATACTGACCCACGTTGGGAAGACCAGGCAAAGCAGCGCGGCCACGCCGTATAGGGACTGGGCGATGAGGATCCTTCCCCGCATCAGGCGCAGGACTTCGCGTTGAGCTGCTTCCTGGAAGAGATGAGCTCGAAGACCGTATTCGAGGCTGGCAAGCAGCATTGCTCCCAGCAGGACGATGTTCAGCCAGTACTCGAAAAGGGCGACCTTGAGCCCTGGGTAGTGCGCCAGGAGCGCCGTGGAGAACGGCACCAGCGTCACCGCGAAAAGAAATCCGAGCTGGATCCACGCGTAGTGCCGGTTGCTCCGCTCGAGCAGGCTGATCTGGGTGCCCTGCCCGACCCAGAATATGCCCAGGGTCATGAAGCTCGTCGTGTAGACGAGCGCGTTCGGCGCCAACCCCACCAGCGCCTTCCACAAATCTCCTTCCGTCGCCGACGAGCTCAATTGCGGGACCACCAGGCCAAGCACCAGAAGGGTCATGCCGACTGCGAAGATGCCGTCTGAGATGCCGGAGAGGCGGTCGAGGCTCGTGCCCGCGAACTCGTTGAAGCGGCGCCGTGGTCCCGGCATCTGGCTCACGCGGGTAAGGATGGCGCACCGGTACATTCAGTTGCCATGCCGACACCTGAGAATGTCGTCTTCTTCGAGACGCCGGCTCAGCTCCGCGCGTGGTTCGAAGCCAACCACGACAGCGCGACGGAGCTCTGGCTCGGTTACCACAACAAACGGTCCGGTCGGGCCTCGGTCACGTGGCAAGAGGTCGTCGACCAGGAGCTTTGCTTCGGTTGGATCGACAGCGTGCGCTACTCACTTGACGACGTTCGCTCGGCGCAGCGGATAACGCCGCGACGCAAGCGGAGTGTCTGGAGCGCCATCAACATCAAGCGTTTCGCGGAGCTCGACCGGATGGGCCTCGTCCACCCGAGCGGCCGAGCGGCCTTCGAGAAGCGCGATGAGGCTCGCTCCCGGATCTACTCCTACGAGAACCGCTCGCGGGAATTCGACCAGGCTTCCGAGGCCGCGTTTCGCAAACGCAAAGCCGCGTGGAAGTTCTTCGAGGCGCAGGCGCCGTCGTACCGGCGGACGGTGGCCTACTGGGTGATGACCGCCAAACGCGAAGAGACGAAGAAGCGCCGGCTGGACAAGGTCATCGAGCACTCGGGGAACGGCGAGCGCTTGCCCCAGTTCCAGCCGCGGCCTCGTTCTCTTTGACCCGCGTTTTGACCAGCTTTCCGATCAGTCCCGCCGGGAGTGGCTCCCCGAGCGGAAACCGAAGTGTGCCGGCGCCGGCCATGTAACGCTTCACCTCGGGATACTTATCCGCATCTCCCGCGGGGTAGAGCCCGACGTGGTTCTTGAATGCCGCGAAGTAGACCAGCCGCCCCTTGTACTCGTAGTGAGGCATGCCGTAGCTGATTCTCTCCACTGCGTCCGGCGCCGCGGCCTTGATCGTCTTGCGGAGCTGACGCAGCAGCGGCTGGGCGTCTTTCGGCGCAGCCGCTATGTATGAATCGACCGCCTGCTTGCCGGTTGGATCGCTCACTGCTTCCGATAGCTCAGATCGAAGTCGACGTGCCATTGTTTTCCATCCTCCGACATCTCCCACTGGCCGATGATTGTCTTTCTGTCGTCGCTGATCTTGCCGACGTAACGCTGGTTGAACCCCGGTGCGCCTCGCCACATCTTCCACACGCCGTCCGCGACCGTCATCCCGTACACACGATGCACTCCGCGCGAGTCGAAATACAGGCGGTACATTCGTCGCCAGCGTCGTCCGACCCGATGATCTGAGTGCTGTGCGGAAACCTCTCGTCCTCAGCCGTCGAGTCCGCTCGGAGGAACTTGCCGTCCTCGGTCGGAGTGACCGTCGTGAACCCTCGTCCCTCCGAATACGTCTTGCTCTCCGTGACCCAGGACCCGAGCAGCACGTGCAGCTGCTCGAGCCCTGACTTCGTCTTGGTCACTTGCCAGACTTCATGCTCTCGAGCAGCTCGGCCAGCCGCTCGACCGATTCGTCGGCGCCCTCCTGCATCCCTGATGCGACCATGCCGTCACGGTCCATGACCGTCTCGAAAACGAGGTGAGCCACCAACTTCGTCTTGTTGCCCAGCGGCTCGAAGGTGGCCGTCTGAAGCGCGACGTGGCCGGGGAACCCCTCGTACTCGAACGTCTGGCAGATCCGCTCGGGCGCGACCACGTCGTGGTTCACGCCGCGGAATCCGTGCCGGACCCCGTCAGCTCCGACTTGCTCGACCCGCCACTCGCCGCCGGACCGGGCGTCGAACCTGTCGATCTTGTTCTCGTACCGTCGTGGCCCCCACCACTGCGCGAAAAGCTTGGGGTCGGTGTACGCCTTGAACACGAGCTCGCGCGGTGCGTCGAGGATCGTCGTCGAGATGATCTCCTGCTTTCCAGGCTCGATCGTGTATTCAGTCTTGGGCATCGTCTTGGCTCCCTTTTCCGACATTTTTCTTCTTCTCCTCTTGTATTAGATCCTGCAAAACGTCGTCCAGGCGCTGGAAACTTTCGTCCCAGAAGCGCCGGTATTCCCCCACCCAATCCGAGGCCTCATGGAGGCGCCCGGCCTCCAGCCGGCATGGCCGCCATTGGGCGTTGCGGCCCTGCCTCACCAGGCCGGCTTTTTGCAGCACTTTCAGGTGTTTGGAGATGCCGGGGAGGCTTAGGTCAAACGGCTTGGCCAGTTCCGTGACCGAGGCCTCCCCCTGTGCGAGACGAGCCAGGATCGCTCGCCGGGTGGGATCGGCGAGGGCTGCAAACGTGACGCTCAGCTGGTCGGACTGTATTTTGCTCATTGGCTAATTAACTAATCGGTAGAATACATCGCAACCGGAGCCGCTGTCAAGAGGTTTCCTCGAGGACTTCAGCGGCCCTGAGGCCGGGCGGTGATCAGGAGTCCCGATGTCAGTGCCGCAAGGAGCAGGATGGCGGCTCCCCAGGCAGTCGCCACGGAGAAGCCATGCACAAGGGCGACGGTGCGGACGCCGGCGAACCCCGTTGTTGCCGTCGTCGCGATCGTGTTGAGCAGGGCGGTGCCAAGCGAAGCTCCGACCTGCTGCGCGGTGTTCACCGTGGCCGAGGCCACACCGGCCTGGCGTGGATCGACCCCGTGTGTGGCGATGCTGAACGCGGGCACCATCAGGCTCGAGATGCCCAACCCGAGCAGGATCTCCGCCGGCAGAACCAGCGAGAGGTAACCGCCGTCCACACGGAGCTGCGTCAGCAGCGCCATGCCGACCGCCGCGACCAGAGCGGCCGGGACCATGAACAGCCTCGGCGCAATCCTCGGCATGAGCTGTCTCGCGATAAGCCATGAGCCGGCCTGCGACGCAATCGTGATGGGCAGAAAGGCCAACCCGGCTTGCAGCGGCGGGTAGCGAAGCACGACCTGCAGGTAGTAGGTCAGGAAGAGAAACGCTCCAAACATCCCTGCCACGCCCAACCCCACGGTGATGTAGGCACCGCTCCGGTTGCGGTCGGCAAGGATGCGCAGCGGCAGGAGTGGGTTGGCCGCGCGCGATTCACGAACTACGAAGAGGACCAGCATCACGGCGCTCCCCACCAAGAACCCGGCCACGCTCAGCGATGACCAGCCCAACGCCACGACGTTTGTGCACGCGTAAACGAGCGCAGCGAGCGCGCCGGTCACAAGCAAGGCGCCGAGCATGTCGAAGCCGGGTCGCGACCGGGCCTTCGCCGGGTCCAGCACCATCGAACCGCCGGCTGCGGCGATGAGCGCGATCGGTAGGTTCACGTAGAGGCACCACCGCCACGAGAGGTATTGGGTCAAGGCGCCGCCAAGCAGCATTCCAATCGCCGCGCCGCTGCCGGCGATCGAACCGTAGACCGCGAAGGCGGTGGCCCGCTCGCGTGGCTCGGTGAAGGTGACGGCCAGGAGCGAAAGTGCTGTGGGAGCCAGCAATGCGGCGAACGCACCCTGCAGCGCGCGCGCCGCGACCAGGACTGCGAAGTCGGGTGCCGCCCCGCCGAGGATCGAGGCGAGCGAGAAGCCGGCGAGACCGATGAGAAACGCGCGCTTGCGTCCGAGATAGTCGGCCACCCGCCCGCCGAGCAGCAGGAGTCCGCCGAACGCCAGGGTGTATGCAGTCACGACCCATTGGCGGTCGGCGTCCGAGGCGTGCAGCGCCGCCTGGGCCGAAGGCAGCGCGATGCTGACGATGGTGGCGTCGAGCGCGATCATGAGCTGCGCCACCGCGATGACGGCGAGAGCGACCCAGCGCCGCGGATTCGCCTGGGCCTCCCTGGACTGCTGGTCGAGCGCGGGCGCTGCGCTCATGCGGTCAGCACCTGCCGGCGCGTGGCCAGGCTTGCGGCAGCTCCGATCGCAGTCCCCGCGACAACTGCGACCACCGACACGAGCAGGTCAGGCTTGACCGTCATGTCGAAGACGACGCCCAACGCCATGCCGACCCTCATCAACCACGAAAACGTCGCCGCCCGGCTGCTGATGCTTCCGCGCATGACGCCGATCCCCGTGCCGGTACCCAGGACGGCGATCAGGAACCACGCCGCGATTCCCACGACGATCCATCCGTCCCAGCCCCACTGCGCTCTCATCATGTAGATGCCGGGAAACAGGATCGCCAGTGCCGAGATGGGCCCCAGGACACGGTTCACGGCCGCCGATCGGAATCCCGCCCTGAGGCCAACCCCTTCGACCGTAAGGAGCACGAAGAGCAGAAGGGCGCCCACGATGTGGACGAAAAGAACGATCGAATAGAGATCCATTGACCCAACCTCCAAAAATCCAGCCTTTGCGGCTAGGCTACCACAAACTTATAGTGACTTAAATCTTATGGCCGCCAAGGTTATTCCGCTAGACTGGACGGGTGGCCGCAGAGGTCGGGCTCAGGCAGCGCAAGAAGCAGCAGACCAGGAAAGCGATCTTCGACGCAGCC